>NZ_JBBECH010000046.1:0-105782 GCF_040881935.1 Saccharospirillum sp.
AGGGATGCTGCGGCCTAGGCTCCATGGATGGATTTACGCCGACCCCACAGGGGCAACCCCGGTAGCCGGTGCGGACCAAAGGCACTCAGCCGACCCGAACTGCGAAACTTGAGTAAACAGGTATCGATCAGAGCCAGAGCCGATGTCCATGGTCGTGCAGCCAGCGCCGGTCTTCCCGCCAGTGCGGATGAATTCTTCCAACCTCGGCCCAGAATTGTGCACCATGATGCGGGTGCAGCAAATGCGCGGTTTCGTGGGCGACCAGATAGTCGACAATGCGTTCCGGCGCCATCATGATCAGCCAGTTATACTGGATACGACCGGTAGCAGTGCAGTGCCCCCATTTGGTTTTGGTTCGCCGCAGGCGCACATCAGTTAGGCGATCTTCCCAGCCTTCGGCCAACACTCGTTCCCGGGTCTTATTAAATAGAAAGTACTTTGCCTGGTTTTTGTAGAAGTCCGCCAGCACGTGATGGACATGTGGTTTGTCCAGTCGTGGTGCAACCAGAGTCAGCCGGTCCTGATCGCGACGCCATTGTGAGCGCGCCCCCCGCTGCAGCGTCAGGGTAAGCCGTTCATTCATAAGCGGGCACTGTTCTTGCTGGCTGAAGTCGGGTTTTTGTGATTTTTTTTCAGCCTGGCTGTGCAGTGCCTTGTTCAACCAGTCCTGACGCTCGGTCAGAAAACGTTTCAGGGCAGATTCTGACAGATGCCAGGGTGCACGCAATTCGGGTGTACCGTCTCGTACATGCAGCGCCACGGTTTTGCGGCGCGAGCGTCGTACCGGAATGGTGCCACCGGACCAGTTCAGCGACTCGGTCATCGGCGCTGGTCTGACATCAGCGGCTCGATCAGGGGTTCGAGCCCTTCGGAGCGAATAAGTAAGGCCAGTGCCATCAATTCGCCCAGTTTTCCGGGTGGGAAGCCTTTGTTCTGAAACCAGAGCAGGTATTCCTCTGGCAGGCGGATCAGCGGTTTTCCGCTATATTTACCAAATGGCATTTCTGTTCGCGCCAGTGCCAGCAAATCTTCGTGTTGAAAGGACATTGTGTGGAAACCTCGTTAGTCGTCAGTGACTCGCTTCCCGAATTCGTGCACCGCCAAGCGCAAGTTGCGCTTGGACGCTTTTTGCAGGAGTCTGCGTCTGCCGCGACGTTTCGCGGGCGATTCCAGAAAACAGCTTTGCTGATTCAGGAGCAACAACCGCACCCAATTACCGGTGAAACCGTTCTTTTACCCATGGCGTTGTTACACTGGAGAGACGCGACCTGGCGTCTGTATTTTCGCGGCAGCCGGGGTCGCTGGCAGCGTTACCCAGAGGTTGAGCCGAGTGTCAGCCCCACCCCTTTGTTGAATCTGGTTTATCGGGATGAATTGGGCCTGTTCTGGCGCCAGTAGGATTGTAACTGCTCCAGAGCCTGGTCGAGCGTTTCCCGGCCGGTGCCAAAATTCAGGCGCACACTATACGGATCACCGAAATCTTTGCCATCGCTGGGCATGATACCGGCTTCGGTGAAGCGGGTCATGGCTTCGCCCGGTGCCAGGTCGCTTTCTACCCAGGCCAGGAAGGTGGCGGGGGCGGGCAAGTAACGCAATCCGTCCAACTCGCCGATCACAGACGCAACCTGGTCCCGGTTGCTTTTCAGATGTGCCCGCAACGCTAACAGCCAGTCGAGGCCGTCATTGAAGGCTGCTTCGGCAGCAAGCAAGCCCATAACGTTGGGGTGGGGCATCAGATCCTGGCCGTTACTCTGCAGTTGTCTGCGCAGATCGCCGTTGGGAATAATGGCAAAAGAGCAGCCGAGACCCGCAACATTGAACGTCTTGCTGGCAGCCATCAGCGTGATGCTGTGGTCGGCGATGTCGGGCAGGGAACCTGCCGGGCAATGGCGCAGAGCAGATTCCAGAATCAGATCGCAATGTATTTCGTCCGAACAAAGCAGTACCTGGTGTTCACGGCACAGGGCCGCCAGGCGTTGCAGCTCATTTTGCCCAAGCATAAGGCCGTGCGGATTCATCGGGTTGCACAGAATCATCAGGTGGCAGTCCGGGTGTGCCAGTTCCTGCTCCAGGGTTGACCAGTCCCAGCCTGCTGGGTTCGAGGTGGTCACCGCTAGCTTAATGACCGTTGCACCCCGAAAGGCCGCGGCTTTACGCAGTGGCGGGTAGTTTGGTTCCTGCACCAGAACCCGACCGCCGCGTGCAAAAGCGTCTATGGCCAGATTAAAGCTGGGCACCACACCCGGTAACCAGACGATCCAGCTAGGATCAATAGCCCACTGATACTGCTGCTGGCACCAGTTGACCACCGCATTGTTCAGGCCCGGCCAGGGGTGGGTGTAGCCATACACCGGGTGGGCGGACCTGGACTGCAGGGCATCCTGTACACACGGCGGTGAGGCCAGATCCATATCGGCGACCCACATCGGCAGTACCGGCTGGTTGCGGTAGAGCTCGTGTTTGATGGCGTGGGTGTGGTGTCGGTCGATGGTGTCAAAGTTAAACGGCATGGCTGGGTGGTGATCCTGATGATTGGTTTCTAGCCTCAGAATGCTGCCCGATGTTCCGCCGGCTGGCAAGTCGACGGGAGCAAGGTAGGGCAGCCTGGCTGCGGTCTTGTTATACTCCGCGCCCATCCCCATTGTGGGGCGGCAGGTGGGCAATGCCTGCCGAGAGTGACGAAAATGATGAGGGCTTTTTAGGGTATGACGTCGGAACGATTTGGTGGCACCGAGCGGTTATATGGCATCGACGAGACTCGCTGGCTCGGTGAGCAGCATGTGATCGTAGTCGGGGTGGGTGGCGTGGGTAGCTGGGCCGCCGAGGCGCTGGTGCGTACAGCCATAGGGCGTATTACGCTGATTGATCTGGATGATGTTTGTGTGTCCAACACCAATCGTCAATCCCATGCCATGAGCAGCACCCTGGGCCAGATGAAGGTGGATGTGCTGGCTCAACGCTTACGAGATATAAACCCCGAATGCGAAGTCGAGACCCGGCATGACTTTCTGACACCGGATAATCTCGTGGCGCATTTGACGCCCCGACCCAGTGCCGTGTTGGACGCGATTGACAGCGTGCGGGTCAAGGCGGCGTTAATCAATCATTGTCAGCGACAGAAAATCCCTCTGGTCACGACTGGTGGCGCCGGTGGCCAGACCGACCCGTTGCAAATTCAGGTCACCGACCTGTCTCGAACCGAGCAAGACCCCCTGGCAGCGCGTACCCGGCAACTGCTGCGTCGGGAATATGGATTCAGTCGCAATCCGAAACGAAAATTTGGCGTAGACTGCGTTTATTCGACCCAGCAATTGCTTTACCCCCAGGCCACCGGTGAGGTCTGTGCCACCAAGCCCGGAGACGATGGCAGCCGACGTCTGGATTGCGCCACCGGCTTTGGCGCATCGGTCATGGTGACGGCCAGTTTTGGCATGGTGGCCGCGAGCCGGCTGATCGATAAAGTACTGAAAGTTAAACACCGCCTGGAAAACCCGGCAGGCCAAGCTGGTTGATGCCATTGGCAGTCTGAAACGGGCGGCTGTTGCTAACACTGTCCGGGATATACACTGGCAACCAGACATCATGCGTGAGGGACACCATGCTGACACAGCTTCTAAAATTCTTTAAAGCACTCAATTCGGATGCAGGCCCCTGGCAATTGTCTTTTGCGCTGGGGCTGGCACTGGTCATCGGGCTGACGCCACTGTGGTCGGTGCATAATCTGGTGATCATCCTGCTGGCCTGCATTCTGCGGGTGCATTTTGGCACCTTTCTGGTCTTCTGGGTGGTGTTTACCGGCTTTTCCTATCTGCTCGATCCGGTGTTTGATGCCTGGGGATACGCCTGGCTGACAAATCCAGGGCTGACGGCGACCTGGACGGCTCTGTATCAGAGCGATGCCTGGCAGATTATGAAATTCAATCACACTATTACGCTGGCCAGTTTTGTGGTCTCTGTACTGCTGTTTGTGCCGATGGTGCTGATCATGCGCTATGGCGTGGTGCAATATCGTGCCCGGTTGATGCCTTGGGCCAACCGGCTGAAACTGGTGCAGATCGTTAAAGCCAGCAAAGTCTATTCCCTGTACGAACGAGTGGGCTAAGGAGCGCCATAGATGACGCTATTTCGGTGGAGTGGCCTGATTGCTTTTGTGGTTGTGTTGACGTTGCTGATCGTGATCGGCGTCCTGTTTCTCGACAATTGGGCAAGAGCAGGCCTGGAGGCCGGTGGCACCCGGGTCCATGGGGCGGAAGTGAACGTGGCCTTGGTGGATTTAACGCTCAGTCCGCTTGGGTTTGAAGTGCGTGGGGTTCAAGTGACGGACAAGGAAAACCCCGCCAGAAATCTGTTCGAACTGGACACCGCACGCCTGGCCATGGACCTGCCCAAGTTGTTTCTGGGCAAGACCAGTATTGATGATCTCACCGTTTCCGGCATGAGCACTGGTACGGAACGCAGTGAACCGGGTCGTATTGTGCCGGTTGATACCGATACCGGTGAACCCGGAGTTGAAGACAGAGCCCGGGAAGCTGCGGCTAACCGGGCCGAGTCTGTCCGTGCTGCGCTACCGGAACCCGCTGAAGCGGTCGAACAGGCTCTGACGCAGACCCGGGCAGCAACCGACCAGGCCAGAACCACCTTTGAAGGCTCGCGCTCCGGGGTGGGCAATGCCCTGAGCAATCTGCCGGACGATGCCTCTATCGCACAATACGACGAGCGGATTGAAGCCCTGCGCGGCCGTTCACTGGATTCTCTGGATGCGATTCGTTCTGCTCAGGCAGACCTGACCGAACTGCAACGCCAGGCACAGGAAGATCAGTTGTCGGTTGCCGCGGCCCGTCAGGCAGCAGACTCAGCCGTTAGCGACAGCCGGGAAGCACTGGAAGCGGCACTGGCTGCGCCTGCCGCTGACTGGGCCGCCTTGCGGGAAGCCTACCCATTAAATCAGGCCTCCGCCGTGCGGGCTGGTCGGTTGTTGCTGGGTGACGCCATTTTTGACCGCTATGATCAGGCTCGTAAATACTACACCCAGGCCGCGCCCTGGCTGCGTCGGCTGGTGCCCGAGTCCAGTGATTCAGAAGACGAAGGTCCGGCTCGGCTGGATGGCCGTTATGTCCGGTTTGATACACCCAATCCAACCCCCGACTTTTTGTTGCGCCAGGGGCTGATCAGCTTTGAGGCCGATGGCTGGCCCTGGTTGCTGACATTGACCGGGGTTACTGGCCAGCAACATCTGACCGGTGAGCCGGTGCGATTGCAACTGATGCGGGGCGAAACCAGTGACGAGGCTATGCGCATTGACGCCGTGCTGGATCGCCGCCAATCGACCACCGTTGACCGCTTTGACGTCATAGGTCGGGATCTGGCCTTTGCACCCCGGTCGCTGGATCTGGGCGGGGTCGATGTCGACTGGGCCCCCGGTACCGTCGATCTGGGTGGTGAAGTTACGGTAACCGGCGACCAGGTCGATGGTCTGATCGAACTGAGCTTCAGTGGCTCTGTATTTGAAGCCGAAGGCGAAGTGCAGGTTGCAACGGCGCTCGGCAATGCACTGGAAGGCATTAGCGAATTTGACATTGGCATCCGGGTAACCGGTGACATCAGTGCGCCGGAGCTGGCGCTGACGTCGGACTTGGATAATCAAATCCAGTCGGCTCTTACCGCCGCACTGCGGGCCGAGTACAACCGTTGGCTGGAGACCACGAAGGCGCATCTGGACGCCGAGGTGGAGGCCCTGGCGGCACCGCTGCAAGCGCGTTTCGATGACATCGAACAGCAGGGCGAAGCTGTCCGGGATCAGGCCGATGCGTTCCAGCAGCAGGTTACGGACCGATTGGCGGCGCTTGAACAGGAACTGCTGGATGAGCGTGACCGTTTGAGTAATGCGGTCGACGCAGAACGCCGTCGCGCTGAAGAGGAAGCCCGCCGGCGCGCGGAAGACGCACTGGATGATCTGGAATTACCCAGTTTTTAATATCTGAGGTCAGAACCGGCCAGAGGTCGGTCTGATCTGACAACGGGAACGGCACATGCGCATAGATGTAGTACTCGAGGTGGACGCAACCGACTCGCTGATCGCCATCGATTTTCTGGTCGATAACATTGAGCTGTCGAAGTCCCGCTTGAAGGACATGATGAACAAGGGTGCAGTCTGGCACGTGGATGCCAAAGAACACCGGCAGCGATTGCGTCGGGCGATGACCGATCTGAAGATTGGAGACCGTCTTGAGGTGTTTTACGATGAAGACATGCTGTCGCTTAGGCCGCCCTTGCCCCGCCTGGTTCAGGACCTGACGCACTACAGCGTGTGGGACAAGGGGCCGGGCTTGCTGATTGAAGGCACCGACTGGGGAGATCATGCGTCGCTGATTCGGCTGGTCGAGCTTTACTTCAAACCGCGCCGGGACGTCTTTGTGGTGCAACGCCTGGACAGCGCCGCTTCGGGTCTGGTCATTGTCGCCCATAGCCGTAAGGCTGCTGCACTGCTGACCGAGGTGTTCGATACACCCAACGCCGTGACTCAGCAATTTCGGGTGGAAGTGGCTGGTGATGCGCCAGAAGAGGGCGTGATTGAGACTCCGTTGGATAGCAAACCAGCCCTGACTCAGTTCCGCAAACAGCGCTATGAGGCGCATCCGAACCGGTCGATTCTGGATGTCTGGCCAAAGACCCGGAACAAGCACCAGATCCGGCGTCACCTCGACAGCGTTGGCCACCCGGTAATGGGGGACCCCCGCTATGGCAAAAACAACGAAAGCCACGAAAACCTCAAACTGAAAGCGGTTGAAATGCGTTTCGACTGCCCAATTACTAAAGAGACGCAGGTGTTTTCATTGTTGTAGCGCTCCGGTTTTTTCATGGCTGGGGTCGTGACACCGCGTTATAATCGGTTGCCGCTTTAGGGTGACCGAGCCAAACCCTCACGACCGAATCAACAAAAGGATCCTGACCGTCATGTTCGAACGAGTTCAAGCAGCCCCGGCCGACCCCATTCTCGGGTTAAACGACGCTTTCGCCGCCGACAATCGCCCTAATAAGGTGAACCTGGGTGTCGGGGTGTACATGAACGACGCAGGACAGACGCCGATTCTGAACACGGTAAAAAAGGCAGAAGCCGAACTGGTTCATTCAGAAACCACTAAAAGCTACCTGGCCATATCGGGCGATGTTGAATACGGTCGCCAGGTGCAGGCGCTTTTGTTTGGGGCCGAGAGCAAGGTTATTGAAGAAAACCGCGCCCGGACTGCTCAGTCGCCGGGCGGTACCGGTGCGCTGCGCACCGCTGCTGAGTTTATGAAGCGTCAGTTGGGCGTTACCGGCATACATGTCTCCAACCCGACCTGGGCCAACCACGGCAATATATTTGAAAGCGCGGGCCTCGCCATCCGTCAGTACCGCTATTACGATGCCGATCAGCAAGGGCTCGACTTCGACGGTATGCTGGCGGATCTGGAGCAGGTGCCAGCTGGCGAAGCGGTGCTTTATCATGGTTGCTGCCACAACCCGACGGGCATCGACCCGACCGGTGAACAATGGCTGCAGTTGGCGGAACAGGCCAAGCGCAAAGGGTTTGTTGTACTGTTCGATTTCGCCTACCAGGGTTTTGGCAAGGGTATGGACGAAGATGCAGCTGGCTTGCGTGCTTTTGTCGAGCGTATTCCGGAGCTGATTGTTGCCAACTCCTTTTCAAAAAATTTCGGCCTCTACAACGAGCGTGTCGGTGCCATGACCTTGGTTGCCAGCTCTGCAAAAACCGCCGACAGTGCGTTCAGCCAGGTTAAATCCATTATTCGTGGTAACTATTCCAATCCGCCGGCGCACGGTGCCAAGGTGGTTGCGGCCATTCTCAAAGATGACACGCTGCGAGCTGAATGGATTCAGGAAGTGACCGACATGCGCGATCACATTCATGAACTGCGCGATGCTTTGGTGTCAACGCTGAAAGCCAAGGGTGCCAAACGCGATTTCAGTTTTATCCAGCGCCAGAACGGCATGTTTTCGTTTTCCGGGTTAACCGGTGATCAGGTGACCCGGTTGCGCGAGGAATATGGCATCTACATGGTGGGCAGTGGTCGTATCAATGTCGCGGGTATGTCCAAATCGAACATAGATGCCGTCTGTGACGCCATCGTCGACGTGCTGTAATTTAGCCAAACAGGGTAGCAGGCCTGATAGGGTCTGTTACCCGAAGTCGAAGTTCTAAACCAGTAGTCCCACGCACCCAGCCCAGTGATGCCGATGAAACCCTTTAAAGTCCATTCCAGGTACCAGCCAGCGGGGGATCAACCCAAGGCGATCGAACAACTGGTGACCGGTTTGAATGCCGGCCTTACCGCCCAGACATTGCTTGGGGTAACCGGATCTGGCAAAACCTACACCATGGCCAAGGTCATTGAAGCGGTGCAGCGCCCGACCATTGTGCTGGCGCACAATAAAACTCTGGCTGCGCAACTGTACTCCGAATTTCGTGAGTTTTTTCCTGATAACGCGGTCGAATATTTTGTCTCCTATTACGATTATTATCAGCCCGAAGCTTATGTGCCGTCATCCGATACCTTTATCGACAAAGATGCGTCGGTCAACGAACACATTGAACAAATGCGGTTGTCGGCTACCAAAGCCTTGCTTGAGCGTCGCGATGTTCTGATCGTCGCGACGGTCTCTGCCATTTATGGCTTGGGTTCGCCCGAATCCTATCTGAAAATGATTTTGCATTTAAAACGCGGCGATGCGGTCGACCAGCGCCAGGTTCTGCGTCGTCTGGCCGAGCTGCAATACAGCCGCAATGACATTGAGTTTGGTCGGGGTACCTATCGGGTGCGGGGCGATATTATTGATGTCTTTCCGGCTGAATCTGAACTGGAAGCTTTGCGCATTGAATTGTTCGATGATGAGGTTGAAAACCTCAGTCTGTTCGACCCGCTCACTGGCGAGTTACTGCAGAAGCTCTCGCGTTATACGGTTTATCCGAAAACGCACTATGTCACGCCTCGGGAAACCATACTGGCGGCGGTCGACAAGATCGACGTTGAACTGAAAGAGCGCCTGGACGTGCTTGAAGAAAATCGCCGTCTGGTCGAAGCCCAGCGGCTGGAGCAGCGCACCAAGTACGATTTGGAAATGATGCGCGAGCTGGGCTACTGCAATGGCATTGAAAACTACTCGCGATATTTGTCGGGTCGCAACCCGGGTGATCCGCCCCCCACGCTGTACGAGTACCTGCCCAACGACGCGCTGATGTTCATCGACGAATCTCACGCGACTTTGCCGCAATTGGGTGCGATGTATAAAGGCGACCGTTCGCGCAAGGAAACCCTGGTCGAATATGGTTTCCGGTTGCCCTCAGCACTGGACAACCGGCCGATGCGGTTTGAGGAATGGGAGCGACTGGCACCCCAGGGCATTTATGTGTCGGCAACCCCGGGTAAATATGAAGAGCAACATGCCCAGCAGGTAGTTGAACAACTGGTTCGACCCACAGGCCTGGTTGACCCGATCATTGAAATCCGCCCGGCGACGACGCAGGTGGATGACTTGTTGCACGAGATTAATCTGCGAGTAACGGTTGGCGAGAGGGTTTTGGTAACTACCCTGACCAAACGTATGGCTGAAGATTTAACTGACTACCTGAGCGAAAACGGCGTCAAGGTGCGGTACCTGCATTCGGATATCGACACCGTGGAACGGGTTGAAATCATTCGCGATTTGCGGCTGGGCGAGTTTGATGTTCTGGTCGGTATTAACCTGTTGCGCGAAGGTCTCGACATGCCTGAAGTCTCACTGGTGGCGATTCTGGACGCTGACAAAGAGGGCTTTTTGCGCAGTGAGCGTTCTCTGATACAGACCATAGGACGGGCGGCGCGTAACCTTAACGGCAAGGCGATTCTCTATGCCGATCGGATGACCGGCTCCATGGAGCGAGCTATTGGTGAAACCGATCGTCGGCGTGAAAAGCAGGTCGCCCACAATCTGGCCGAAGGCATAACGCCACAGGCGTTGGTTAAGGATGTGCAGGATATTCTCGAAGGGGCGGTAGCACCGGGTCGCAAGGGCAAGATTGCACGTAACCGCAAGAAAGTAGAGCGCATAGACGCAGAAGCGCGGGATTACGCCACAATGACCGTTGCTGAACTGTCGAAAGTGATCGTTCGGTTGGAAGATGACATGCACCGCGCAGCCAAGGATATGGCGTTTGAAAAAGCCGCTGCGTTGCGCGATGAGATGATGGAAGCCAAAGAACATTTGAAATCAGTCTGAAACTCAAATTTCAGCGTTCGATGCGTGGCTATGGTCCGCGTCGGTTACCGGTGGTACCTCTACGGGGTCGGCGTGAATCCGTCCATGGAGCCTAGACCGCAACATCCATGTTGCGGACTCCCCCGCAGAGGCATCACCGGCATCCGCCGCTTGTACTGTACGAACTTCGAAACTTAAGTGATAAGGGTTTTCATGGTACCGGGTTATTTGAATGTGGGGCATGGCCCCACGGTTGTGATGTTGCACAGTTCGCTGAGTTCATCCGGCCAGTGGCGGGACCTGATTCGCCGGCTGCGCGGGCAAGCACAATGCCTGGTTATGGATTTATACGGTTATGGCGAGACACCGATGCCGGTGTTGGAATCAGAGAAGGAATTTACGCTCTGGCACGAAGTGGCGCTGCTGGAAGCCTTGCTTGAACAAGAGCAGATTCAGGGAAGTCTAAGACTGGTGGGGCATTCCTACGGCGCTGCCGTCGCACTGGCCTTTGCGCAAAAGCATCCTGAAAAGGTAGAGCGGCTGGTGTTGTTTGAGCCGGTGTGTTTTTCCATTCTGAAAGAGGGAGATGCCGGGCTGCACGATCTTGCTTCGGTAATGCATGTGTTTGACGAAGCGACAGTTTACTTGGACCCGACAGCACAGGCCAGGCGCTTTATCGAATACTGGAATGGCCCTGGTGCCTTTGATGCCATGCCCGAACGCCTGCAGCAGTTGTTCTCCCATCAGGTTAAGAAAGTCGGCCTCGACTTTCAGGCGCTGATGCACCCGGCTTTCAATGCCGAAGCCTTGACACCGCTGACCGATCGTCTGACGCTGCTGCACGGCGAACAAACTCGAGTCAGCGCTCGATCCCTGATACAACAATTGCAACGCTGGCTGCCCGAGGTTCGTGTAGTGAACACAGCCGGCGGGCATATGGCACCGCTGACTCATGAGACAGCGGTGAATACGCTGATTGAACAGTGCTTGTACCTGAACAACTAACCGAGGACACCCCATGCCCTATGTGAACATCAAGATTACCCGCGAAGGCGCCACAGCCGAGCAGAAAGCGAAGCTTATTCAGGGTGCCACTGAGCTATTACGGGATGTACTGGGTAAGAACCCCGCTACGACCGTTGTTGTTATCGACGAGGTGGAGACCGACAATTGGGGCATTGGTGGCGAGTCCGTCACGGTACGACGGGCACGCGGGGAGTAGAACCTTCGGGTCGAACCTACAGTTCGCAGCCGGTTTCCCGGCTGACATAACGAAAGAAGCCACCCGAGGGTGGCTTCTTTCGTTATGTAATCTGGTAGGACTATCCAGATTCGAACTGGAGACCTCTACCATGTCAAGGTAGCGCTCTAACCAACTGAGCTATAGTCCTGAAGAACGAGGCGTATGATACCTGTACCGAGTTTCAGTGCAAGCCTTTTTTGGCAAAAAGATAACGGATTCAACCAGTTACCGGGCTTTACCGAATCCGTTGAGGTCAATAGGCATCCCTGGCCGGGCGAACGCCGGGTCTTAGGCGCGGTGCCCGTTATACGGGTAGGCGGTCAGTAAAAATTCAGAATTTTACTGACCGAAATCAAGAGATTGGCAGACGCGTTCGTATGGCATTACGCTGGAAGACCCGGAACCGCCCGATATAGGCGGCCGTGATCCGGACCAGCTCGCCTGTTTAGGCTCTGAACTTAGGCGGTGACGCGCCAGCTCTGGACTTTTTCCAGCCCATTTTCGAGTATCCAGGTGTTTAGCAATTTGGGCGCGCGGGTTTTCTTTTCTACCGTTTCCAGGCTCATCGGGTGGCGGTAAACGCCGGGCTCCAATGCCTTTGCTGGCTGGGGCCGACCCCGGCCAATCACTTTTTTAGGTTGTTTTTTGGCGTATTCTTCAAAAAAAACAGCCAGACGTTTCAGTAGGGCCGATTGTTTTTGGCGAACCAGGGTTTTGGTAATCCAGTCACCAATTTTTACGCTGCGCCGGGAGAATAAATCTTCTTCGGTAATGCCGTATTCGCGTTCCAGTGTCGCCAGGTATTCCATATAGGCATTGAATCCGGCTTCTTTTTTTAAAGCGCTTTCTTTTAGTCGAATCAGATTTTCGAGTTCAGATTCGTATTTCTGAATTTCAGCATCAATGCTTAAGGCGTCGATGCGAACAGCAGAGTGTGTTTGTGTCATAAGCTTCCAGTGTTCACGGTTGTCATTAAGAAAGTGACAGTGTTATGGGTTATCTGAACAGTATTCAGCTAACGTCATGGGTCGTCTTGTCGTTTAAACCCATAACGGTCGAGCAGTAGCCCACGGCCGCATTGTCAGCGGTATCTGGCATAGCACTGCTGTGTTCGGTCAGTCACGGGTCTTTTCGCAATCATTGGAATGGCTGAAAGTATCCGTTGCCAGAGCCAGATTGGATCACTACTTCTTATAAAGCTGTTTGGGCTACTGAAACGTTTTAGGGTAATGGTGCGGGAGCACCAACCCTTATTAGCGATTATGCCTGTTACGGCTACGTCACGAGTTTCAGAATGGCCACGTTATGGCTACCAACGTAAAGCAGCACGCAACCTGACCAAAATGGTAAAAAATCAGTATTTGAATAGCCAGGAAAATATTAGTCGATATCGACCAGGCTTTCAATTGCTGTTATGGAATAACCCGATTACAGGGAGCGAATAATATGACTGATTTTCCCGATGAGACTTAGGGTTTCGTGTTCGGGAATGACCAGGATGTCAAAATCCGGGTGTCGTGGTAATAATCTTGGGCTGGGGGCCAACTGCAGCTCCCGCACCATCAGTTCGCCGTTGTAGCCTGCCAGTACGATGTCTCCCTGGCTGGCTCTGGCACTTCGGTCGACGATCAGGGTGTCTCCGGCGATGATGCCAGCCTCAGCCATGGCCATGCTGTGCACCGATACCAGGATGCTGGTTTGCGGGTTGCGGATACACAGGCTGGCGAGATCGATACCCGGGATATCGTGGTCCAGGCCTTCGTCATCCTCTACAGACTGGCCTTCAACAAAGAGTGGCAGATTAAGTTGTGGACCTGTTTCGCAGCGACCGAGTAGTTGTACCGACATAACGACTCCTCCAAATACTGTTTATACATACAGTATGGTGGAAGCGTGTGGTTTTGCCAACTATCGGGCTATATTTTATGAAGACTGAACCGATTCGGCCCCCCGGAGCATGGCCCTGACCAGCTCTTCAGCATCGAATTTGGTTAGGGCTTCATTGGCAGCGCCCGGACTGTCAAGCACTGCTGATATCATGCGTTATCGGCCAGGGCTCACGAAACCAAAGTGTGGATTTGATCACCGATCAATAAGCCTGATCCCAGTGCTCCTGGTGGGAGGCATCAGGTACACCGGGTTATTTGACCGTTTATCATCGGTCATCAACCAGAAAAACCGTTAATGTCTTGGGGCCGTGGGCGCCGTAGACGAGCGTTTGCTCAATGTCTGCGGTCTTGGACGGGCCGGAAATCAGCAAGGTATTGGTCGGCATCGGGCCTGTCCAGTCTTCTTCTGTGATCAGTTGGTACCAGCTGCTGAACAGTCGGCTGACCGGTAATACAGCGATGTGCAGCGGCGGTGCCAGAGTCATTAGCCTGGGTTCCTCGCTGCCGGGAATTACCACCAGGGAGCCGGTGTCGGCCAGGCCTGCGTGGCAACCGGTAATGGCGGCGTCAGTCTGGTGAAACAGCTCGCTTTGCCAGGCTTCTATCGGCTGGTCATAGCCGTGAAAGTCGATGTCGGGAGCGCTGGCCACTAGGTCATCGCGCAGTGGCTGGCCGGGTGCGATCAGCACCCGTCGGGCATTCGCCTGTTGCAGTTGCTCCAGTACAGCAGCGGTCAGGCCAGCTTGGCTTACCCGAAGAACCTCGCCATGTACCGAGGCTTGCTGGGCGATAAACCGCTCAATGCCGTTTTTAAGCGACCAGCGACGGCTTTCCATGACACTGAAGTCGGGTTGGGTGGACGCAGGTAGCGGTGTCCGCTCACGCAATCGGTTTAAAATGGTCTGGCGGGCAGAAGGGGTCATGGCTGTTGTCTCCTTGAACGGGCATTCATAGCACTGTGCAACGTCGTTTTGGCCAGTTTTGGCGCGGTGCGATACCGTGTCCAGCCGCCCAGTCGTTTGGGGCTTAGAGCCCTTAGCTGACTGGCGAGGCGGGTAGTCTGCCGGTAGAGGCCGGGGTGGCGATGCACCACACGCCAGAATGTCCAGATCAGCGATTCCAGGCCAGACCGTTTGCTGCCATGGCCGGGAACAGTTGCAGGCCGGGTCTGATCACCATCGACGGCCTCGCGGCGCAGGCGCAGCAACAGGCTGGGCAGCGGAATGCGGACCGGGCAAACCTCACCACAGGAACCGCACAGTGAAGAGGCGCTGGCGAAATCCGGGGTGTGCTCCAGCCCCAGTAATTGGGGCATCAGTACCTGACCAATAGGCCCCGGGTAGGTAGTGCCATAGGCATGGCCACCAATGCGGGTATAAACCGGGCAGTGGTTCATGCAGGCACCGCAGCGAATGCACTGGAGGGTCTGGGCCAGTTCGTCGTCCTGATAGATATCGGAGCGGCCGTTGTCGACCAGCACCAGATGTACCGCTTCCGGTCCGTCTTTTTCATCGGGCTGACGCGGGCGGGATATCATATTGACGTAGGTGGTAATCGACTGGCCAGTGGCAGAACGGGTCAACAAACTCAACAAGGGCGCGACGTCAGTCAGGCTGGGGACGACCTTTTCGATCCCGGTCACGGCGATGTGGCAGGGTGGGGTAGTTGTAGTCAGTCGCCCATTGCCCTCGTTTTCAACCAGACAGAGGGTACCGCTGTCGGCAACCGCGAAATTGACACCGGAAATGCCAACATCGGCCTGCATGAACTTCTCACGCAATTGCTGGCGTGCCTGATCGGTGAGGTAGTGGGCGTCTTCTCGTTGCTCGACACCGGTCATGGTGTGCATTAATTCAGCAATTTCGGCAGTGTTCTTGTGAATTGCAGGCATGATGATGTGCGATGGCGTCTCTTTGGCCATTTGCACGATGTATTCACCGAGGTCCGATTCCAGCACGGTGTAACCGCGCTGCTCCAGATGCGCATTCAGTTCCATCTCTTCCGTAACCATCGACTTGCCCTTGATCACCGATTTGGCCTGACGTTGCTGGCAGATTTCGGTGATAACCCGGCAGGCTTCTTCACCGTCGCGCGCCCAGTGCACCTGAATACCGTTGGCCTGACACTGGCGTTCCAGTTGTTCCAGCAGGTCTGGCAATTGCCGCAGTGCCTGTTGGCGAATGGCTTGGCCCAGATCGCGCAGGGCTTCCAGGTCCCAGTCGGCAAAGGCGGCGCTTCGTTTGTGCATCAGGCCGGTCATGGCACGGTCGAAATTGCCACGCAGTTGGGTATTGGCCAGTGCAGATTTTACCTGCGGCTGAAAATTTATAGCGCTGTTGTGGCCCTGGTACGTCGTTTTGTGTTGATTCTCGCTCATCGGTCAGAACTCCCGATTCGGCTGAGTGCGTTGCCAGAGAAAACTGAGCAGATGCTCACCGGGCAGGGCGGTCTTTTGCTTTTCGGCGCAGCCCGTCAGGTTCATCAGGCAGCCGCAGTCAGTACTGAGAAAACGATCACAGCCGGTTTGCGCCAGCGCCGACACTTTGTCCTGCGCCATGGCACCGGAAATATCGGCATGACGCACCGCAAAGGAGCCGCCAAATCCACAGCACTCGGTGACCTTGGCAGGTTCAACCAGGGTGACATTGTTCAGTTGCTGCAACAGCGCCGGGCCGCTGTCTGCGACGCCCATCTCCCGGCGCGACGAGCACGAGGTGTGCAGCGCAACGGTGATCGGCTCGCCCGTATCAGCCAGTTTGACGTGGCAGACATTGACCAGAAAATCAGCCAGATCCCACACCCTGGCCGCCAGCTTTTCGGCACGTGCGGCGTCTTCTGTGCCGGCAAACAACTTGGGGTACTGGTGTCGCATCATGCCTGCGCAAGAGCCGGACGGCACCACGACCGGCCAGTTTTCGGGAAACAGATCCAATTGGGTTTGAGCCACCGCGCGGGCCTCGTCGCTGCGGCCTGAGGTGTAGGCCGGTTGCCCGCAGCAAGTTTGATCTTGCGGGTAGATCACGTCGATGCCTTCCCGTTCCAGCAGATCGACACCGGCAAGTCCCGCTTCGGGGTAAAACAGATCGACCAGGCAGGTGCCAAACAAATACACCTTTTCAGGCTTACTCGGGTAAAGCAGGACAGGCTGTGACATGTGAACCTCGGCAAAGAAGGGTGTGCACGGTTGCATCGTCCAATAGGGCTGAGGTACGATGCGTTATTAATTGGTAATACCAATTTACCATTTGTTTTTATCGAGAATAAGCACACAGGAGGGGACTGTCAATCCGCCTTGGGTGCACCCGTATGAAAGATGCTTCAGGAGACAGCCGTGAAAACAGTGCGAATGTCTGATCAGGTCGCGCGGTTACTGGAAAAAGCCATAACTGAGGGGCACTATCCGGTGGGCAGCCAGTTACCGCCCGAGCGTGAACTGGCGCTACAGCTGGGAGTTTCCCGTCCGACCTTGCGCCAGGCGCTGACCACGCTGGCGGCCCGGGGCTGGCTGGAGAGCCGTCAGGGTGGTGGGCATCGGGTGTGTCAGCACCTGGGGGACGGGTTCAGTGATCCGTTGTTGGCGTTGCTCAGTACTGATAAAGACTATCAATACGATATTCTTGAATACCGCAATGCGCTGGAAGGAATGGCCGCCTGGTACGCCGCGTTACGTGCAACGGATGCGGACCGTCAGCGTCTGCAGGCCTGCGTTGCCGAGTTGGAACGAACTCATAATGCGGGTGACCCGGCCGAGCAGGCCGGGGCAGACGCAGATTTTCATCTGGCCATTGCCGAGGCGAGCCATAATGCAGTGTTGTTGCACAATATGAAGGCCCTGTTCAGGGTGCTGGCTTCATCAATTGCCGAGAGTGTGTTTCAGATAGCGGGGCAAGGAGACACGGCGGATCGGTTGCTGGAGCAGCACCGGAGCTTGCTTGAGGCTATTCTGAGTGGCGATGCGGCGGCGGCCCAGCGTGCCTCCCAGACCCACCTGGGGTTTGTCGAATCTTGTCTGAACGAGTCGCATCGACTCGGACGTCAGCGTCAGCGGGGTTTGCAGGCGTTTACGGTCATGCCCGGCTAAGCGGCGGTTTCTCTTTCGGCAAGCGTCGGGCATGATGTGGATCAGGCTGTTTATTATTCTGGTCGCCACCGCACACAAACCATGGTTCCGGGAACACAGGTTCCAGTTACAGGAGTACCACGCACTCATGACCGTTGGTGTATCACTTTCGAACAAAACCATCGTTATATTTGGGCTTGCCGCAGCGGCCTTACTGACCGCAGCCGGTAGCCGGGCCGAAACCTTTGTCGAATCCATTCAGGAATGCCGTTCTGTGACGGACCGGGAGCAACGCTACCAGTGTTACGATAACGCTGAACAGGCGTTGGCTGAACCGCAGAGTGTCACGCGAGACGTCGGCAAATTCGATTACGAGTCGACGACGGACCCCATTACCGGGCAAACCGAGCACGCTGTATTCCTCCGTTCAGACCGTGGTCTCAATCGTCGGCGTAACCCGATCGAGCTGGAGCTCACCTGTGATTCAACCCAGCCCGAAGATTACCAGCTGGTGCTCAATTGGGGCGAATTTCTGCCCAGTTCCCGGCCGGAAGTCACTACCCGCATCGGTCAGGGAACTTCGGTTACCGGTACCTGGCAAGCCGACCGGTTTCGCGAACGTACCATCTTCCCGGGTGTTGAATCCGGCTTTTCCAAAGTTGAGCTGATCAATCAACTTGAAGCCGAGGCAGAAGCGGGAAATGCGACCCTGGTGTTCCGCACTACACCCTATAACTACACCGCCATCACCGCTGTGTTCGATATGACCGGTTTTACCGATGTCATTCGACCCATGCGAGCATCTTGTCAGTTTTGATGCCTGTTGGAACCCCTGTTTTTTGGCGTCTGCGGCGCTTTTCTAGTATGGTTGCAGGGATTGCGTTCGCAATTGATCTGTCCACGCAACCACCCTGTGAGCCTCGGGTGGTGGTGCATGCTGCTTCCGATTGAGGCTCTAAAGAGCGAGGTAAGGCTATGAATGATGTAAGACAGTTCGAGCTGATCGTTTCTGAATCGTTTGATTTCGGCGCCCTGGAAATAAGTCGTGATGATGAGGGCGAATTGCAAGCTAACCTGGAGCCAATTGCCGATATCCTGTCGGCATCGGGCATTGAAGAAGGGCTGTTGAAAAACAATGATGTCTTATCAACGTTGATCAGCACTCTGTACGATTTTCATTTGCAGAATGGTGGTCCGGCTGACCTCGAAATTGAGCGATTCCGTGCCGTCGAGGAAGCAACCCAGGAGTATGGTCACGCCGGCGTTATTGGCAGTGCGACCTTACACTGATAGATCTGTATCGGGGGGGTTATCCAGTTAGGATGGTGAGTCAGGAGGCTCTTTTAACGAGTAGACAGTTACCGTTGAGCCACTCACACAATCGATACGGTTAAGGCGGGGTTTCCCCGCCTTTTTTATATCTGGTCTTTTTTTGGTATCGGCTATTTGGTATCCGCAGCTTCTTTGCTGCTGTCTTTGGCTGCGTTTTGTTCAACCAGCAGGGATTCCAGTTCCAGCCCGGTCAGTTTTTTAAGGCGGTGCAACAGGAAAAAGATGGCCCCCATTAACACGATGGTGCTGGGCAGAGCGATAACCGGATAGCTCAATGCCGTCATTTTGGCAAGTTCTTCATTGAAAGCGGTTGTTCCGGCTGGGCTCACCATAATCACCCTGGCCAGCACAAAATTTAGTACCGATGACAGAAAGAATGAGGCCGCAATGATATAGGAAACCAGCGACAGACTCTGCTCCAGTTGCCGGTGGGTGCCGCGCTGGTCCAATGCCTGATTGACCCGATCGATGGCAATCAGCTGGGCATTGAATATTAGGGTCCGTACCAGCGGCCAGCGAGTTTTTTGGCTGATCAGTACGGCCAGACCCAGCAAGCCGGGAATGGCTGCTTCCTTAATAGCGATGTATTTTGGGTCCAGTTGCAACAAACTGATACCACCGGTCAGAAATACGCTGATGACACCGATCACCGACATGGCATTCACTTTACCGGTTCGCCGCATTTCCCAAAGGCCATAGCCAATTGGGAAGGCCAGAGCGATGACAATGCTCCAAGCCGGTCCCAACCGATCAGGTCCACTGAATTTGCTGAGGATCACGACGGGGATAATGATGTTGAATAGCAGATTGCTGAAGAATCCGCCGCGTTGTGGTTGCTGACTCAAAATCGGAACTCTCGACGTCTGGGTGATTTACGGTAAAGTGTAAGCAATTCACGAGCCCGAGGCACCCGATATCGGGTCTGAAGGGCGTAAACACCTGATTATTGGACGGGAGTGTGCAGGTGTCCTGGCAATACATAGTATTTCTGGCGCTTTTGGTCGCCTTTTTCATTACCCACAAATTCCTTAGTTACTTCATTCGGCGCTGGGTTAATACCAAAGAGGTGCCCGTGCAGCGCAAAGCGCTGGTGCGCAAGCTGTTGCGAACTGTGCATGCCGTCGGTTACCTGATTGCGTTGGGGCTGACCTTTGGTATCGAATACGGGGAGCTAACGGTGTTTCTGTCGTCGCTGTTTGCTGTCATCGGTATCGCGATGTTTGCGCAGTGGTCCATTCTTAGCAATCTGACCGCCAGCATGATCATCTTTTTCCAGTTTCCTTACCGGATTGGCGACCGGGTCCGGATTCTC
The DNA here is from genome assembly GCF_040881935.1 of Saccharospirillum sp. NCBI lineage: Bacteria > Pseudomonadati > Pseudomonadota > Gammaproteobacteria > Oceanospirillales > Saccharospirillaceae > Saccharospirillum > Saccharospirillum sp. The sequence continues at coordinate 20,073 of NZ_JBBECH010000046.1, forward strand.
AATGCGGATTTTGACCTGACCGGTGAGATCGAGGAGATTTCCTCATTTCACGTCATGATTCGCCATGACAAAGGCGATTTGATGACTTTTCCCAACACACTTATGTTGCAAACGCCGGTCATAAAGCTGGCCGGGACCAAGACGTCAGTGATCAACCGGGTCGATGTTGACCTGGCGCCGCCCGAGACGCCGGGAAACGCCGTATAGGACGCTAAGTACGGCACTAAAGACAATCAGAAAACCCGGCACAATTTCCAGCGATATCCGCTCGGCCAGAACACCGGCCAGGGCGGGCAGGCTGGCGGCACCAATGCCCGCAGCGGCGATCTGCATGCCCATGGTGTTCGCCAGGTGGGCTTTGCCAACGCGCAATCTCGTGCCAGACACCAGCCCGGGAAAAACCGGAGCGAAGGCGAACCCGACCAGGCCGATGGACAGTAAACCCACCCAGGCCACCGGGTTCCAGGCCAGCAGAACCGCGCCAACCAAGGCGAGAATCAGACTGCCGGTAACCAGACGGTGATTGCCCATGCGATTGGCAAACACACCGGCGACCATACGGCCCAGAGTGAACATCCCCCAGTAAATGGCGATCCACAAGCCCGCGGCCGCGGTGTCGACTCCGCGTGACTCCGTCAGCAACGAATACCCCCAAAGCCCCAGCGTTAATTCCAAGCCGGTATAGGAGAAAAACAGGCCCATGCTTAGCCAGACCGCCGGAGTTTTCAGTGAGGTCAGCATACTGGCCGAGGTCGTATCCGAAGCGGAAACCGTGTCTGGGTGGGAGCGCGCAACTTTACCGGCATCTTCAGTCAGGGTGGGTTCGGCGCTGGCCGATGCCGGTGCTTCCCAGAGTTTCGCAGAGAAGAAGAAGCACAGCCCCAGAAAAACCTGGGCGCTGCCGACCAGCCAATAACCGGGTGACCACTGGCCTGTCAGGTTCAGCGTGGCGGTCATGATCAGCGGGCCGAGGGTGATGCCGACGCCAAAACTGGCATGCAGCCATTGCATCAAGCGTTCGCTGTAGTGCTCGGCAACGTAAGTGTTAAGGCTGGCATCGATGGCCCCCGCTCCTATGCCCACGAGAGTGCCCAGCACCACAAATGCGACCCAGGCGGGTACCAGAGTAAACCCGATCAGTGCCAGGCCGGTCGCGATGCAACTGATCGCCAACAAACGGCCGATGCCGAAATACCGGCTGACCGCGCCGCTGAAAAAACTACTGATCATATAACCGGAGGTCGTGGCGACTAGCAGCCAGCCCAAAGCATCCAGTGGCTGGTTGAAATCGGCACGGATACCGGGCCAGGCCACACCGAGCAAGCCGTCGGGCAGACCCAGTGAAATAAAGGCAATGAAGCACAGGCAGATCAGTATCAAGCGGCGACGGTCAGTCATGGTGTGCTCCAGTGTAAGAGGAGAGGTTGGTTGTCCGCCGCTTCCGAGGCGATGACCGGCAGTGACTATAACGATTAAGATAGCCCTCATCAAGGTAGCCATTAGCGAAGGGTGTAATGCCCCCTAACCGGCGGCAAAGGCCCTGAGAGCCCATTGTCAGGAATGATGGAACTGTGGGACGAAGCGTTTTGAACGTTGTTCTTGTACCCCGGTCAGAGTATTGTTCCGAGCCTGTTTTGTTTCCATCTGCCGGTCTGTTGTTAATCGGAGACGTGCCATGAAAGGTCGCTTGATGCCGGTGTTGCCGGTACTTATCAGTGCGTGTTTGCTGTTGATGTTGTCATTCGGGTATCGGGCTGGCTTCGGGCTATTTATGCAGCCGATATCCGAGGCCCGAGGCTGGGGCCGGGATGTGCTGTCGCTGGCCCTGGCGGTGCAGAACCTCGCCTGGGGTGTTATCGCTATTTTTGCCGGCGGCCTGGCAGATCGGTTTGGTAATTTAAAGGTCCTGCTGGCCGGGGTGCTGTGTTACGCCGCTGGGATGTGGGGTATGTCTTACTCGACAACCGAGCTGGCCATGGTTTCCACCGCAGGGCTGCTGGTTGGTGCCGGAGTAGCGGGCACTGCCTTTGGTATTGTGTTGCCAGCGCTGGCGCGTGCGGTACCGGAGGATCGTCGTGGCTGGGCTCTGGGTGTCGGAACGGCAGCGGGCAGTTTTGGTCAGTTTCTGATCGTGCCGCTGATGCAGGAATTGGTGGACCTCGCAGGGTGGTTCCGTGCGTTGCAGTGGCTCAGTGCGTCGGCCTTTATTATGGCGGTGCTGGCGTTACCACTGGCCCCTTACGGTGGTGCTAACGACACCTCCAGCCCCAAAATTGATGCGTCGCTCTGGACCATTCTCAAACGGGCTTTGAAAGTGCGTTCCTATACCCTGTTGGTGCTGGGCTTTTTTGTCTGTGGCTTTCACGTTGCGTTTATCACCGTCCACATGCCGGGCTATGTGGTCGACTTGGGGTTTGATGCCAAGGTGGGTGCCTGGAGTATCAGTCTGATCGGGCTGTGCAATGTGTTTGGTGCCTATATTGCCGGCGTACAAAGCAGCCTGCGCCCGAAGCGAACCATTCTGGCCTTCATTTACCTGGGGCGTGTGGTTGCCATCACCGCCTTTTTGTTGATTCCGGTATCGCTGGTGACCATTCTGGTGTTCAGTGCCATCATGGGCTTTTTGTGGCTGGCGACGGTGCCGCCGACCTCGGGTCTGGTCGCCGTGCTGTTTGGTACCCGTTATATGACGTTCCTCTATGGTTTTGTGTTTTTCAGCCATCAGGTCGGCAGTTTTAGTGGTGTCTGGCTGGGTGGGTGGTTGTACAAAAATTATCAGAGTTACGACGGCATCTGGATTGCCGGTATCGTTTTGGGCCTCATTGCTGCCTGGCTGCACTGGCCGATTGAAGAAAAAAATTCCATCGCCCGCATTCAGCAGGCAAGCACTTAGATAAAAGGAAGGACATGTCGTTTATTGCCCCCGCAACCAGCTTTCAGTCACTGATTCGGCTTTTGAAATACGCTCGTGGATACCGGCGCCGCATTATTGCAGCGACGGTATGTTCGGCCCTGAATAAACTCTTTGATATCGCACCGGAAATTTTAATCGGCATTGCCATTGATGTCGTGGTCAATCAGGAGGCGAGTTTTGTTGCCCAACTCGGGCTGGAAACGCCACAGTCGCAAATCATTGCGCTGGCGGTGCTGACCTTTGTTATCTGGGCGGGCGAATCCCTGTTTGAATATCTGTACATGATTCTGTGGCGTAATCTGGCGCAGCATCTGCAAGCGGATATTCGGCAAGATGCTTACGAACACATTCAACGCCAGGACATGAGTTTTTTCGAGTCGCGCAGCAGTGGTCAGCTAATTTCCGTTTTGAACGATGACGTGAATCAGCTGGAGCGGTTTCTCGACGGCGGTGCCAACGACATTATTCAGGTACTGGTGACTGTGGTCGCGGTGGGTGCGGTTTTCTTTGTGCTGTCGCCGCTCATTGCCTTTCTGGCGTTTACGCCCATCCCGCTAATCATCTGGGGCGCATTTTATTTCCAGAAAAGAGCTATGCCACTCTATGCCGACGTACGTGAACGGGTGGGTGTACTGGCCACCCGGTTGAGCAACAATATCGGCGGTATGGCGACCATTAAATCCTTTACCGCTGAAGAGCGGGAAGCGAAACAAATTCGGGCAGACAGCGATGCCTACGCTGAAGCAAACCGGCGCGCCATTGCCATCAGTTCGGCCTTTATTCCGGTCATCCGTATGGCCATTTTGACCGGCTTCCTGTTTACCTTTGTCGTCGGTGGTTTTCAAGTATTGAATGGCGTGCTCGGCGTAGGTGCCTACGGCGTGCTGGTATTTCTGACGCAGCGTCTGTTGTGGCCGTTGACTGAACTGGCCCAAACGATTGATCTGTTTGAACGAGCGATGGCCAGCACGCGGCGCATTCTGGTGTTGATCCACACCCCGGTTACGGTACCGGATGATGGCGATCAGCTGTTTACCGGGCCGGTCGCGGGCCGGGTTCAGTTCAAGCAGGTGTCGTTTGAGTATGGCCAGAGCGGTGCCGGCGTACATGACGTCAGCATCGACGTACCCGCGGGTAAAACCCTTGCACTGGTCGGGGCGACCGGGTCGGGCAAATCGACATTGATGAAACTCCTGCTGCGGTTTTACGAACCCCGGAAAGGACAGATCGAACTGGACGATATTCCCATTAGTCAGTTGTCACTGCGTGATCTGCGCACTCATATCGGCCTGGTCAGTCAGGATGTGTTTTTGTTCGATGGCACCATAGCCGACAACATTGCCTACGGCCGTCCCGATGCAAGTCAGGAAGACATTCAGGCCGCGGCAAAAACGGCCGAAGCGCTTGAGTTCATTGAACGACTTCCCGACCGGTTCAATACCCAGGTGGGCGAGCGTGGCGTCAAATTGTCCGGCGGTCAGCGCCAGCGTTTATCGCTGGCACGGGCTCTGTTAAAAGACCCGGCGGTACTGGTGCTGGATGAAGCGACCAGTGCCGTCGACAACGAAACCGAGGCCGCGATCCAACGGTCACTCGCCCACATCGCGGAAGACCGCACCGTTATTATGATAGCGCACCGCCTGTCGACCATCGTGCATGCCGACCAAATCGTGGTGCTCGAACATGGCCGCATTGTAGAGCAGGGCACCCACGCCAGCCTGTTGACCGGCCAGGGCGCTTACTGGTCCCAGTGGCAGGTGCAAACCGGGCAGTTGGCGCAGGCGGAGCTGGATCGGTAGCCGCCAGCATCAAACCTCTATCGCCCGGGTTGTTGTTGGGTCGTCGCTGCGGCGACTGGCCCAGTCGGTCAGTTGGCCAATCTTGTAGAGTAGAACGGGCACCATTAGTAGTATCAGCAGAGTGCCAAAGCCGAGGCCGAACACCAGCCCCACAGCGATGGGTTTGAGCAGGGCGGCATCGATGCTGGTTTCAAACAGCAGCGGTGACAGGCCGGCCATGGTGGTGACTGAAGTCAGAATTACCGGACGCAGGCGCGATGTTGCCGCGGCCAGTGTCGCGTCGTACAGCGACTGGCCCTGGGCGTGCAGGCGGCGGAATACAGCCACCAGAATAATCGAATCGTTAATGACAATGCCGGACAGGCCAATCAATCCGAATATGGATATCGTCGAGAGCGGCATGTCCATGATCCAGTGACCGGCCACCGCGCCGATCAGCCCGAACGGGACGGTGATCAGCACGGCGAAAGGCCACAGCCAGGATTCGAATACCCAGGCCAGAATGAAGTAGATCAGGATGATCGAAATCAGCACCGACATCAGGGTGTCACTGAAGAAAGCCTCCAGCTCCTCAGCCTGGCCTTCGATGGCGTAATCGACCGGAAACTGAGAGGTCACGATCGGCATAATGTCAGATTCCAGCACCGCGTACAGATCCGATAGCTGATCGCCGCTGTAGCTTCCAGAGACGGTGACTGACAACACGCCATTGCGCGCACTGATTCGGTCGAGGCCCTTCTGATAGGAAAAGTCGACCAGGCTGCCGAGGGGGAGGCTGGTACCATCGCTCAACTGAATCGGCAATGACTGCAACCAGCTTTCACTTTCACGCTGTCGGTCTTCCAGTTGCAGCCGAACCGGAATTTGTTCAAAACCGGTTTCCACAGTGTACAGCTCAAGCCCGGATAGCTGTGACGATACCTGGCGTGCCACATCGCTGATTTCGATCGCCGCTGCTTCAGCGGCGCGGGTGCGTGTCAGCTGGTATTGCTGGGCATCGAAGGGTAGGTCATCGGTTACATCGGTCAGGTCAGGCAGGGTTTGCAGTTGTGCCTGCAGTAACAGGGACGCCTCTTTGAGCTGGTCGATGTCGTTGCCTTCCAGTCTGATTGACAGGTCACCACCACCACCCGGGCCGCGAAACGAGCGGCCGGTTGAAAAACTGCGCACGATGCTTGGCAGTTCATAGTTCTGCTGAACCCGTTGCAGAATTTCGGCGTTGGACAGGGCACGGTCGGTGTCGCTGGTAAGCGAAATGTTCAACTCCACACGACTCGGTTCATCCAGTTGGTTGTATTCATGCACTATGGTGTCGATCAGGCCGCCACCGACGTCTGAGTCGATGGCCTGAACCACGGCTTCGAGTTCATCCAGTGCCTGTTCGGCCTGGGCGAGACTGGTGCCATCGAGCAGGTCGAGCGAGACGCTCATGGTCGGCTGATCCAGAGACGGCGACGCCTCGAACGCGATTTTTCCACTGGTGACCGCGCCCAGAGCGATCAGACTGATCATCGCCAGCGCGGCGATAAAGATCGCACCATTGCGAATAGACAACGCGACCAGGGAGCGAAAGGGCCCGTCGCGAAACCGCCCGAAGCCATTGTCAAAACCCGCCCGCCAGGCGCTGGGCTTGCGCATGCGTTTGTGGTGGCCCAGGTGTCCGGGCAAAATGATGAAGCATTCGACCAGTGAGGCCACGATGGCGGCGGTGACGACGATGGGAATGTCGATTAGAAAGTTGCCGAAGGTGCCGCCAATGAGCATTAGCGGTAAGAAGGCTGCAATGGTGGTCAGGCTCGATGCAACGACGGCCGGCATCATGCGCAGCGCGGCCGTCTTGGCGGCTTCGCGCGGGGCCAACCCTTCGGATTCCAGAGCGGCGGTGTCTTCGGCCACGACAATGGCGTCGTCGACGATGATACCAATGGCAATGATGAAGCCGAACAGGCTGATGGTGTTGATGGTGGTGTCGGTATACCCCATGAAGGCCAGGGTGCCCATAAACGAAATGGGAATACCGGCGGCCACCCAGACGGCCAGGCGCGTACGCAAGAAGATAAACAACACCAGAATGACCAGAATCATGCCGCCGATGCCATTGGTCAGCACCAGGTTCAACTGGGCCTCGACCACCCGCCAGACTTCGTTGTAGGCATGAAAGCCAACACCGTAGGGCAGTTCAAGCGCAAAATCGTCCATCCACTGGTCCAGTATTGCTGCGTTCTCCAGTGTGTCTTCGCCAGCGACACGTTCGATCTCGAGCTTGATGGCGGGCAACCCCTGGTAACGTAAAATATCAGCTGAATCGAAACGTTCTTCCACGGTGGCGACCTGCGACAGCCTTACCACACCGCCGTCGGCATTCTGCGCCACGATGGCATCCTGCAAGGCCGACACCGTCCAGTCCGGTGCGTCGGTCACCAGGGCCGTGGTGTTCTCACCGACCGTGACCGAGCCTGCGGTTGAGACTGAAAACTGGGTACTGAGGCGGCTGGCCAGCGTATTAAGGGTAATGCCCAGTGAGTTCAGAGCGGCCAGATCAATGGTAATGACCCGCTCCCGGCCCGGGACACCATCGAGTTCAACGGTGGCCATTCCGCGGTTCAGTAACGACTGACGCGCTTTATAGCCGAGGGCGGTAAGTTCACTGCGTTGCACATCGCCGTATATCAGAACACTGGCAACGGGCTCGGTGAGTTCGATGGCTTCGACGTCTCTGACTTCGGCGCCATCGGGTAAATCGAGCCCCTCGATGGCTTCTTCCAGAGCGGTAAGCCCTTCATTGGCGCTGTAGTTGTCGGAGACTCGGGCGAACAGACTGACGCCGCCTTCGCGGGCGGTGGAGCGCACGAAATCAAAACGCCGGGAATCCTGTATGGCGCGATCGAGCGGTTCCGCGATGCCGGTGCGCACGGCGTCGGCATCGGCATTTGGCCAGTCGATGCTGGCCCGTACCAGGGGCAATTCCGTATCGGGGAACAACTGTGAGCGAACCTGTTGCAGGCCCCAGATACCCGCGCCGATGACCACCATCATCAGCAGATTGGCCGCCAGACGATGGTCCAGCAGTTTCGCGTAGAAGCCATTCATCAGTTATTTGCTCCGGTGGTGATCGCTGCTGAGGTGCCGGCGTTAAGCACCCTGACCGGCGTGCCATTGGTGGGTTGCGACAGTCGCGTGGTCAGTATGGTCGCTTCCGGCCCCAGCTCCTCACTGTCAATCAGTGCCCATTGTTCGCCGTCGCGCTGCTGGTAGCCAAGAATGGTGATGGGTAGGGCCTGCAGCACGCCTTCGCTGATCTGGTAAACCTGGTCACCGTAGTAGACCGCATCCTGAGGGATGGCAAAACTCTCCACCGCAGGCAGAGTCAGGCTGAGTTCCAGCGTTTCATTGATCAGTACCGGTATGTCCTGAGGGAGGTTCAGCGTCAGATCCACCGATCCGGTATTGGATGTTGCCGCCAGGTTGTCCAGCGTAACCGGGTAGGCGGTGCCGTTCAGCCAGGCGCTGGCTTCGATGTCGGTGCCGACAATGCTTCTGTAAATGCGCAAGGGTACCTGGGTGCGTACAAAGAGGGAGGACCGGTCGACCAGGCTTAACAGATTTTCTCCGGCATCCACCCGAACCTGGGCGGCGGTATCGATCGAGACCACGTCGGCACTGAATGGCGCGGTCGGGGTCAGGTCCTGTTGCTGGTCGCGTACCTGTTCCAGTTCAATCAGCGCCTGCTCCAGTTGCGATTGTCGCTGGGCGGCTTCATCGTCGTAATTGGCCACCGCCAGTTGTGCATTGCGCCAGGTCTGACGGGCGGCGGCGACATTGGTTTCATTGGAGAAGCCTTGCTGCAGCAGGTTTTGTTCCCGCGCCAGATCCCGTTCGGCAATAACCAGCGCTTCCTGATTGAGTTCGTGTTGTCGCTCGGCAATGCGGATACCAGCCTGTTGTTGCTCAATGGTGGCCTGCTGCTGACGCAGCGCCCAGTTGACGGCCTCTGCTTCCAGGCGTAGCAGGGGCTCACCAGCCGCCACGGAGTCGCCAGAGCGGACCAGAATATCGGTGACACGACCTGCCTGGGGCGCGGTAACGGTTTCCTGACGCTTGGCCTGGACGGTGCCGAGCAACGGAATCTGGGGTGCATTGAGTACTCTGGCGACGTCCAGGGCTTCCACCTGAATGGCTGAACTGTCGACACCGGCGCGCCCCCAGCGCGATCCGGTAATGCCCGCGCGCATCGACATGGCCGCATTTCCACGGCGTTGCTCGTTCGCCGCCGTCTCCTGCGGCGCATTCATCCAGCGATAGCCGGTGAGACCAATGGCTAACAGGGTCACTACGACCACGGCTTTTTTCCACATGCCCAAAATCCCACTTCGTGTAATTGGTGATATTGACTCGAATTTTACGCATGAATCGTGAAGTAAATGTGCACTTCCCGGTCAATGTTCGGTAAACCCGGCAGACGGATCCCAGGGCGTCGCGCACTGAAAGGTATGAACCTGCTCTCGCTTTACGGTAAACTGCCGCGCTCTGTTGGCAGGTTGGCGGCGCGTGCCGCCTGTTCGGATACGGTCCCTTGGTAGGGGTAGGTCCGGGTGTGATGCCTGTTAACAGGTTCAACCAACTCAAGTTCCATTGTATTGCCAGGAGTCCGTGCCAGGCACCGGGTGTGCCCATCCGGGGTCGGCGTATACCCGTCCATGGGGCCTAGACCGCAACATCCATGTTGCGGACTCCCCCGGATAGACACACACACCCGGCACCTGGCACTCAGTTAGTATGAACTCCGAGACTTGAGTTCCAAGTAATGTGTCCTGATCACCCTCCGGGTGGCATCGACATCCAACACGTGGCCCATGGTAGGGGTCACCACTGAAGGAGCACCGCAATGCCTGTTATTACCCTTCCAGACGGTTCCCAACGTTCGTTTGAGCAGCCCGTCAGTATTTTGCAAATCGCCGAAGACATTGGCCCTGGTCTGGCCAAGAATGCCGTTGCCGGTCGCATCGACGGTGCCCGCGTGGATTTGGTTGATGTCGTCAGCCAGGATGCAGCGGTTGAGATTATCACACCGAAAGATGAAGACGGTCTGGAAATTATTCGTCACTCCTGTGCGCACTTGCTCGGTCATGCGGTCAAACAACTGTGGCCGGATGCTCGTATGGCGATTGGCCCGACCATTGAAAACGGCTTTTACTACGACATAGACATGGAGCACCGCCTGACCGAGGAAGATCTGGGCGCACTGGAAAAGCGCATGCTGGATCTGGCCAAAACCAATTATCAGGTGGTGCGTCACAAAGTGAGCTGGCAGGAAGCGGTGGACGCGTTCAAGGCGCGCAATGAGCCCTACAAACTGGAAATTCTGGAGCAGAACGTTGCCCGGGATGACAAACCAGGCTTGTACCACCATGAAGAATACATCGACATGTGTCGCGGTCCGCACGTGCCGAATATGAAGTTTTGCCACCATTTCAAACTGATGCGTGTCTCCGGTGCTTATTGGCGTGGCGACAGCAACAACGCCCAGCTGCAGCGCATTTACGGCACCGCCTGGGCAGACAAGAAGCAACTGAAAGCCCACCTGCATTTTCTCGAAGAAGCGGCCAAGCGCGATCACCGTAAAATTGGCAAAAAGCTTGACCTGTTTCATTTGCAGGAAGAAGCACCGGGCATGGTGTTCTGGCACGCTAACGGCTGGACCCTGTATCAGGTGATTGAGCAGTACATGCGCGAGAAGCAGCGCGAGCACGGTTATCAGGAGATCAAGACGCCGCAGATCGTCGACCGGTCTCTGTGGGAAAAGTCGGGCCATTGGGACAAGTTTGGTGACGATATGTTCACCACCCACAGTGAAGCACGGGACAACGCGGTTAAACCGATGAACTGCCCCTGCCACATTCAGGTGTTCAATCAGGGACTGAAAAGCTATCGTGACTTGCCTCTGCGGCTGGCCGAATTTGGCAGTTGCCACCGTAACGAGGCCTCGGGCGCCTTGCACGGCATCATGCGCGTGCGCGGGTTTACCCAGGACGACGGCCACATCTTCTGCGCCGAATCCCAGATTCAATCAGAAGTGGCCAAGTTCATCGAGATGCTGAACGAAGTGTATTACGACTTCGGCTTCGACGACGTCATTCTTAAATTGTCGACCCGCCCTGAAAAGCGTGTCGGTAACGATGAAGACTGGGATCGCGCGGAACAGGCGCTGGCATCGGCACTCGATGCCTACGGCAAACCCTGGTCGCTGTTGCCGGGCGAGGGCGCCTTTTACGGCCCGAAAGTAGAGTTTACGTTGAAAGACAGTCTCGGTCGGATGTGGCAGTGTGGTACCATTCAGGTCGATTTCTCAATGCCGGGACGCCTGGACGCTCAATACGTGGATGAGCATGGCGACCGTCAGACCCCGGTGATGTTGCATCGGGCGACACTTGGCAGCTTTGAACGTTTTATCGGAATTCTGATCGAGCAGCACGCCGGAGCGATGCCGCCCTGGTTGGCACCGGTTCAGGCGATGGTGTGTAACATCACCGATGCTCAGGCCGATTTCGTACAAAAAGTGCAAAATCGCTTGATTTCTGAAGGGTTTAGAGCCAAAGCCGACTTGAGAAATGAGAAGATCGGCTTTAAAATCCGCGAGCATACAATTCAGCGAGTTCCTTATTTACTGGTTATTGGTGATAAGGAAGTCGAAAACGAGGCCGTAGCGGTCCGCACCCGAGAGGGCAAAGATCTTGGTGTCATGTCAATTGACGCGTTCATCGAGATACTCAGCGCGGATAACGCCCGAAAAGGCCGTCTGGTAGAAATGGAGAGTGAGTTATAAAACGCAACGCGAAAGGTGCAAAAGCGGCGGCTAACCGTCATGTCGTAAATGAGCAGATCAAGGCGGACGAAGTCCGGCTAATCGGTTCCGGCGGTGAGCAAATCGGAGTAGTTCCCTTGCAAGAGGCTCTGCAGAAAGCGGAGCAGGAAGGCCTTGAGCTGGTGCAGATTTCAAACGGCGATCCTGTGGTCTGTAAGATCATGGATCTTGGCAAAAAACTCTATGAAGAGAAAAAAGCCAAGGCAGTCGCCAAGAAAAACCAGGTTCAGGTGCAAGTCAAGGAAGTCAAATTCCGGCCGAACACCGACATTGGTGACTACAACGTCAAGCTGCGTAATCTGACTCGTTTTCTGGAGCATGGCGACAAGACCAAGGTCACGTTGCGCTTCCGGGGTCGTGAAATGGCTCACCAGGAACTCGGTATGGAGCTACTGGCCCGCGTCGCAACAGATCTTGAATATCTGGCGACCGTTGAGCAGCGCCCCAAGATGGAAGGCCGTCAGCTGACCATGGTTATGGCGCCGATCAAGAAGAAATAAGGCGTTTTAAGGAATAATCAGCTTTACGGCTGGTTATTCCGGCAGGGTCTGGTATCCTGCGCGCGGCGACGGCTTAGAGCCGTCGTTTTTTATGGTGGGTTGAATGGCTTTTGGCCGGTTAGACCATCGTTAAAGGGGTTCGGGGTGTCTAGGCATCACTGAGCGACATGGCAACCGTTAGCTCCCGATGTCGGGGTTACCAGACATCAGACGGGATGTGACACGGTTATTGGAAGTAGATCGGGAGATTGAAAATGCCTAAGATCAAGAGCAATTCTGGCGCTGCCAAGCGCTTTAAGAAGACGGCAAACGGCTTTAAGCACAAGCAGTCTTTCCGCAGCCACATCCTGACCAAGAAGAGCACCAAGCGTAAGCGTCACCTGCGCGGCACCCAGCTTATTGCTGAGTCCGATGTAGCGCTGGTCAAGCGCATGCTGCCCTACATTTAAGGTCTGGCCTTGCTGTTACATCTGGTTGAATAGTAACTGGTTGAATAGCAACTCGTTGAAAAGCAGCAGGCTGAAAAACAGGATTAGGAGGAAAGAAATATGGCACGTGTTAAACGTGGTGTAGTGGCCCGTCGTCGCCACAAGAAGGTATTGGACCAGGCTAAAGGCTATTACGGTGCTCGTTCACGAGTCTTCCGGGTTGCCAAGCAAGCGGTCATCAAGGCAGGTCAATACGCGTATCGCGACCGTCGTCAGCGTAAGCGTCAGTTCCGCGCCTTGTGGATCGCTCGTATCAATGCCGAAGCTCGGGTGAATGGTCTGTCTTACAGCAAATTCATCAATGGCTTGAAGAAAGCAACCATCGAAATTGATCGTAAGATCCTGGCGGATCTGGCGGTTCACGATAAAGTCGCTTTTGCTGCACTGACCGAACAGGCTAAAGCCAAACTGGCTTAAGACTGAACGGTTAAAAAAAACCCGTCAAATGACGGGTTTTTTTATGTCTGAACGTTTAGGTTTGGATCATGTCCACCGCGAAAACAGTTTCATGTTTATACTGGCTCAGGCCAGCGGCAATACCTGATGCAGCGCTTCCAGGTCCGAGCGCTCAAAGGCATCCAGGTTGGCCAGCGTGACAGCAGTAATGGCTTCCAGAGCTTCTTTGGTGAAGAACGCCTGGTGGCCGGTGATTAACACATTGCGAAAGGTCAGCAGGCGGGCGAACACATCGTCGCGCAGAATGTCATCGGAATTATCTTCAAAGAAGAGGTCGGCTTCTTCTTCGTAAACATCCAGCCCCAGGTAGCCAACAGCGCCGGTTTTGAGTGAGGTGATCACATCGCTGGTGTTGATCAATGCGCCCCGGCTGGTGTTGATGACCATCACCCCATGCTTCATTTTCGCCAGAGTGTCTTTGTTGATGATGTGCCGGGTCGAGCCAACCAGCGGGCAGTGCAGGGAAATGATATCGCTGTGCGCCCAGAGATCATCCAGCTCGACATATTCAGCGCCGGCGGTCACCGCAGCCTCACTAGGGTAGGGATCATAGCAGATAACCCGGCAGCCGAAGCCGCGCATGATGCGAATGAACGCCTGGCCGATCTTACCGGTGCCAATAACGCCGACCGTTTTTCCATGCACATCGAAGCCGAGCAGACCGTGCAGGCTGTAGTCGTTTTCCCTAACCCGGTTGTAAGCACGGTGGGAATTACGGTTGAGTCCCAGGATCAGTGCTACGGCGTGTTCGGCCACGGCGAAGGGAGAATACTCGGGCACTCGGGCAACGGTGATTCCCAGTTCAACGGCGGCCGCCAGATCCACATTGTTAAAGCCGGCACAGCGCAAGGCGACCAGGGATATGCCGTGCTGGTGCAGCTGTTCAAGTGTTGGCCGGTCGACCGTGTCATTAACAAAGCAACAGACTGCATCGTGGCCCTGACTGAGTGCTGCTGTCCGGGCGTTCAGATGAGGCTCAAGAAAGGTGAACTGGTGATGGGATTGTGTGGCTCGAGTGAAGAATTGAATGTCGTAGGGTTTACTGCTGAATACAGCTACTTTCATGGTACAAGCCTCCCTGTGCCGGTCAGTGGGTAACCCTCCATACCGGGCGTGCTGTAGCACCAACGCAGCGATGCCAGCCAGGGTCACTACTGGCTGAAATCAACCGGCTGGCCATCCAGCTGCAATGATAATACCCGGATTTCCTCTTTCAGGTCACCGTCTTCGTAACGGCCGAATCGCATCGGTGTGTAGGCCAGGCCGGGAGCGATCCAGATCAGCTTGCGTTCATCGCGGCTGACCGGCTCGGTTTGCTCGATGATCCAGGTGTAAATTGCACCCTGGGGCAGTCGCAGCATTTCTTCGCCAATGATGCGGAAGGACATGTCATCCGGTTGCTTGTGACGCAAAACGTTCAGGGTGATCGATTCTTCACCGTTAGCCAGAGCCTGTTGCAACGCGAGTTGATAGCCCAGGGCATCGTAGATGGGGGCCGCAAAACGTTCGTCGACACGGTCTTTTTCCACGCGCCCGGTCACACGTCTGTTGTCGTGGTCGAAACGCAGCGATTTGGTGGTTTTAACCCAGAATAATTTACTTTCGAATTCGTAACGCGTGGGTCGGATCTGGTTGTCTGTAACCGTCAGCCAGCTTTCTTCGCGCAACGATAAGGTTCTGCCGTCTGTGCTGAGGCGGTAGTGCCATTGATCGGTCGCGGTTTCCCGCAATTGCAACGTACCCTGTGCCTTAATGTCGATGGCACCATGGCGAATCGCTTCCATTTCGGCGGTGAACGGCGTCATGCCCTCGGCGAATGCGGCTGAGGACAGAATTAACAGGATTAGATGGGTGAGCAATCGATTCATAGCGTGGCAGTATCCAGCAGACGACCGCTTTTGGGAAGAGGTGTGCCGTCGAATACCGCCTGGTTCCGGTCAAGTTGGAGTCGCCCGCTTACAAACCAGTCGACAACCACCGGGTAAAGCTTGTGTTCCTGGGTCAGTACCTTTTTGGCGAGGGAGACGGCGTCATCTGCAGCGTCTATGGGCACTTCAACCTGGGCTATGGCCGGGCCACCATCGAGTTGGGTGGTCACAAAATGCACCGTTGCCCCGCCCGCCGGGTCGCCTGCATCCAGTGCGCGCTGATGGGTATTCAGACCTGGATACCGGGGCAGCAATGACGGGTGGATGTTGATCATGCGGCCGAGGAAGCGGTTGACGAAATCGTCGGTGAGAATGCGCATGAACCCGGCCAGCACGACGAGATCGGGCCGCTGATCGTCAATCAGGTCGGCCAGAGAGCGGTCGAAGTCCGCACGATTGGCAAAGCCTTTGTGATCCAGGGTCAGTGCTTTTACGCCAGCCTGACGCGCTCTTGACAGACCAAAGGCGTCGGGGCGGTTTGATATCACCGCGACAATCTCGGCATTCAGTGTTCCGGACTGGCACTGATCAAGCAGTGATTGCAGATTGGAGCCACCACCACTGATCAGTACAACGATGCGGGACACGCCTAGACTCCGTCGATAATGACAGCGTCGCCAGTACGCTGTTCAACCTGCCCCATAACCACCGGGTTTTCGCCGCTGGCTTTCAGCTGACTGAGGATATCTTCCTGTTCACTGGCAGGTACGACCAGCACCAGACCGATGCCACAGTTGAAGGTGCGGTACATTTCATGAGCATCGATGTTGCCGGCTTTTTTCAGCCAGTTGAATACCGGTGGCTGGGTCCAGCTGTGGGCATTCAGGCGAATCGCCAGCGAGTCGGGTACCACCCTTGGCAGGTTTTCATAAAAACCACCGCCGGTGATGTGTGAGATGGCGTGCACGGACTGGTTGGCCAGCAACCGCAGAACCGATTTTACGTATATCCGGGTTGGGGCCATCAGGGCATCAGCCAGGGTGGTGTCACCCATGGGTTGTTGCAAATCCGCATCGGAAACTTCGATGACTTTACGGATCAGCGAATAACCGTTGGAATGTGGGCCGGAGGAGGGCAGGCCAATGACGCTGTCACCAACGCGTACCCGGATGCCATCAATAATGTTGTCTTCCTCAACAACGCCGGTGCAAAAGCCAGCCAGGTCGTAATCATCGCCTTGGTACATGCCGGGCATCTCAGCGGTCTCGCCACCGACCAGTGAGCAGTTCGCCTGGTGACACCCTTCACCAATGCCCTGAACCACACGGGTCGCGATATCGACCGACAGTTTGCCAGTGGCGTAGTAATCGAGAAAGAACAGCGGTTCTGCACCGCAGACGATCAGGTCGTTCACGCACATGGCGACCAGATCGATGCCGATGGTATCGTGACGGTTCAGTTCCATGGCCAGTTTCAGCTTGGTGCCCACCCCGTCGGTGCCGGAGACCAGCACGGGCTTTTTATAGTGGCTGGGAATGCGACACAGGGCGCCAAAGCCGCCCAGCCCGCCCATGACTTCTGGGCGTCGGGTGCGCTTGACGGTGTCTTTGATGCGGTCCACCAATTCATTGCCAGCGTTGATATCAACACCGGCGTCTTTGTAACTCAGGGGTTTGGGCGCGTCTGACATCACTGGCTCCATAGCGACAATTCGGATAGAAAGAAGGATCTGGCCATTACCTTGCGGCGGGGGACGACACGATCATGGCCAGAGCCTTCTTGGGCGCGCGGATTATAGCAGGAGCTGTGCCGGGAATCAGCTTGTCTGTTCGGTCAGGAAATGACCGTGGCTTTGCACAATAATATCGGTGCGGCGACCTGATTTTCGCGGCGGGCTCTGTCACAATAGTCGATCATCACATAATAGAAGCCGGACTTATGCTTTTTCGAACTGTCTCTCTTGCGTGTCTGTTGTTGCTGTCACTGCCTGTCTGGGCGGCCCGGACGGTGGATGTCTACGCCGATTCGGCCATTCTTGCCCAGAATGCCTCCGACCAGGATCAGAATGAAGCGGTTCGCGAAGCCCTGCTGCGGGTGCTGATCCGGGCAACCGGCGAAGCGGACATTGTGAGCCAGGAGCGGACAGAACCCCTACTGCGCAATGCCTCCGACTATCTGTCGACATTTCGCTTCCAGACGAGCGACGCCCTGCTGACCAATGTCCTCGGAGAGTCGGTGCCGACCAAACGCATGGTGATGCAGTTTGACCAGCAGTCCATTGAGCAGTGGCTGGTCAATCAGCGCCTGCCGGTCTGGGGGACACGCCGACCGGAGGTGTTGTTGTGGCTGGCCGATCGCCTGCAAGGGCGAGATCGAATACTGACTGATGGTGATAATCACACTCTGGCCGTGGCGCTGAATAACCGGCTGGATAATCGGGGTCTTCCGGTCGTACTGCCGATTATGGATCTGACCGATACGCTGAATGTTTCCTTTACCGATGTGTATGGCTTGTTTACCGGCGATATAGAAGCCGCCTCGGAACGCTACCCGAGTGATGCCATCGCCGTCGGCCGACTGGCACAGCAGGGCAACGGGTACCAGGCAGACGTGGTGTTTCTGATGCGCGACACCCGGGAGCGGCTGCAGGTCGTCGGGGCAACCGAAGCGGAACTGATGCAACGCTTAGCCGATGAATTATCGGATCGGATAGCGGATCAGTATGCGGTCTTGCGAGACCCGGCCATGGTCGGGCAACTGGCCCTGCGGGTGAACAACATAATTGAGTTGTCGACGCTGGCCGCGGTGGAGCGGTACCTGGAATCACTGAACGTCGTCACCCAGGTTACGTTGCGCCAGGTCGCGGCCGATTCGGTGCAATTTGATCTCGAGATCAGCGGTGACCGCAATCAACTGCGCGACGTACTGGCGTTGGACCGCCGTATTGTGCCGGTTGAAGAGTTAACGCTGGAAACCCAGCTGGATAACGAGCTGGTGTATCGCTGGCAATGATGAACCTGGTCAGAGCTCTGCCATCCCTAACTGATGTTAATACCCCGGCAAGGGCCTGCGCCTTGTCGGCCGCCAGGAGACCCTAAGTGGCGATTCAACAACTGCCCCTGAGCGTGACCTTTCGGGAAGACGCTGTTTTCGACGATTACCTGCCCGGTGACAATGCTCAAACCCTGGGCGCCCTGCGTCATGCGCTGGCACGACTGGACGAAACTCTGATCTACCTGTGGGGCGCCAGCGGCTCAGGCCTGACGCATCTGCTGCAGGCCAGTGTCCACGATCTGCAAACACAGGGGCTGGAGAGCCTCTATCTGCCCTTGGCCGACTGTGTGGACCACGGTCCCGAGGCGCTGGAGGGGCTGGATCAAATGGCCGTGTTGGCGCTGGATGATATCGACAGCATTGCCGGACACCCCGAATGGGAAGAAGCTCTGTTTCATCTATTCAACCGGATGCGCGACAGTGGCCGCGTGCTGCTGGTCACCAGTCACACCAGCCCATTGAAACCGGCCATCACCTTGCCCGATCTGGCGTCACGGCTTAGTTGGGGGTTAACCTTTCACATACAGCCGCTGACCGACGAGCAGAAAACCGACTGGCTGATCTGGAAGGCGCGGCGCCGGGGGCTAACCATGGAAACTGACGTTGCGGCTTTTCTGATTAACCGGACGGCGCGCTCCATGACCTCCCTGGTCGAGGCGTTCGAGCGGCTCGACCAGGGTTCACTCGCGCAGCAACGGCGGCTCACGATTCCGTTTGTGAAATCTGAACTGGGTCTCTGACCTCAGAGCTCTTCGTCATCATTGGCCGGGTGCGACGTGTCATCGTCGGACTGTGACTCGTCGTCTTCGGGCTCTGGCTCGATGCCGTTCACCTGTGCATAAAGGTGGATAAAGGTCTGTACCGCGTCTTCCGCTTGCACTGCCATCAAGCCTTCGGTGTCCATGATCCAGCGACGCTGATCGTCCAGATCCATCGGGTCGATGTCGGTGAACAGCTCATTGACTGGAATAATCTCCGCTGCGACCTCTTTGTCATAAGCGTCGTACATCATATTGAAGCAGTATTCAGCCAGTGCCGGATCTTCGCTGTAGACTTCACCGTCGTTCAGGTCTTCAGCCCACTCCTTGATGACATCCAGCACGGTTTCGCCACGATCGAGCAGATCTTGCAGGGGTGGGGCACCGGCCGCGTTCTGGCCACTGTCCCAATCGATCAGCCAGGCGTCCTCAGGCTTTAACAGGACGCTTTTATACTGGCCATTGTTCAGGCTCCAGGCGACCGCGTAGGGGTAACCCTGGTCTTCGTCGGTAACTTCAAAGGCTATAAAAACCGGTAAATGCATCGGGTTCGATTCCGTTATCAGTGAATGCGCGCAGTATAACGGTCACAGCGCCCGAGGCACAGGACACCGGGCAGAGCATCCCCTATACTGGCGCATTTGCACCGAACAAAGGTAGTCTGATTGATGAGTGATGAACGCCAACTCCGCGATTTTTACGACCGTGACCCAGAAGAGCAAAGCGCATTCCTTGAGAACACCTGGTGTAATCGCTGTCAGCAAGTGGATCTGGGCATGTCCGATCCGGTTGAATATACGCTGAACGGTCGACTGTTCATTGAAGGTAAGTGTCGGGTGTGTGGCGAGGCGGTGACGACCGAGTTGGTTGAAGACGATGATGTAGATGGCTGAGCGATTGCGCATTCTCTATGAGGATAACTGGCTGCTGGCGGTCGACAAACCCGCCGGGCTGCTGATGCACCCAAGTTGGATTGATCGCTCGGCTACCGATACGCTGGCAGGCCGGGTGAAACAGTATCTTGACGGGGCGGCGGTCCATACCGTTCACCGTCTGGATCGGCCCACCTCGGGTGTGGTGTTGATTGGTAAAACAACCGGCGTGGCACGCGACTTGGCCAATCAGTTTGCCAACCGTTCTATCGAGAAGCTGTACTGGGCGCTGGCACGCGGTTTTACCGCTGAGCATTTCGATTGTACCCGGGCGCTGGTTGAAGAGCCCGATGCCGTGTCTGACCGTAAGGTACAGCAAAACAAAACCGCACAGTCCGCCGAAACCCGGTTCGACCGTCTCGCGATTGCCGAGATCGGGCAGGCCGTCAGCCGGTATCCCAAAACCCGGGTAAGTCTGCTTGAGTGCAGGCCCGATACCGGTCGCAAGCATCAGATTCGGCGTCATCTGAAAACACTGCGGCACCCAATTTTAGGCGATACGCGCTACGGCGACCGGCATCACAATCATTGGGCACAGCAGCATCTGGTGATGGCATCGCTGGCGTTACGCGCCATGTCATTAACCGTTGAACACCCGGTGTCGGGCGAACGGCTGTGCTTAAGCGCAGGCCTGAATGACGACTGGACACTGCTGCTGCAACAACTCGGCTGGTATGGCCTGTTAACTACACGATCGACAGGGAAATCGTCAGATGGCGTCTAGTAAAAAGCAGAAGCGTTCAGCGGAAACTCCGCCCAAGTCCGTTTCTGATCTTGATCTTGGGTTTATCGGGCGTTCTATCTGGCCTTACTTGTGGGCCTATCGCGGCCGGGTTGCGATCGCCCTGGTGTTTCTGGTGGCTGCCAAAGGGGTGGCCGTTGCCATGCCCTGGGCGTTGAAGCACATTGTCGATGGGTTGGATTCGCAACAGGCGCAAGTCGTTGCTGTGCCGCTGGCTTTTTTGCTCGCTTACGGATTTTTCCGGTTTACCTCGGTGGCTTTTGGTGAGTTGCGTGATGCCATCTTTTCGCGCGTAACTGAGCGGGCCATGCGTCGCGCCTCGCTGGAAGTGTTTGAACACTTGCATCAACTCGAGCTCGACTATCACCTGAGTCGTCAAACCGGAGGGTTAAGCCGGGACATTGAACGCGGCACCAGTGGCATCCACTTCTTATTGCGTTTTCTGGTGTTCAATATTGTTCCGACGATTCTGGAACTGTCGATGGTTGCCGCCATCCTGATCATCAATTTTAACGTTTGGTTTGCACTGATTACCTTATTTGCAGTTGTTGTCTTTGTGCTTTTCACGGTTGTGATAACCGAATGGCGTAACCGTTTCGTACGTGAGGCCAATACGCTCGACAGCCAGACCAATACTCGCGCCATTGATTCGCTGTTGAATTATGAAACGGTTAAATACTTTGGCAATGAAGCCTGGGAAGCCCAATATTACGACCAAAACCTGAAACAATGGGAAGACGCCCGCCTTAAAAACCGGATGTCACTGTTGATGCTCAATACCGGACAGGCGTTGATTGTGTCAGCCTCGCTAACCATGATGATGTGGTTGGCTGCCCGGGACGTCGTCAGCGGTACCATCACCCTGGGCGATCTGGTGATGGTTAATGCCTATGTGATTCAACTCTTTATTCCATTGAATTTTCTCGGCTTCGTATACCGGGAGATTCGGCGTGCACTGACTGACATTGAAAAACTGTTCAGTTTGTTGAAGCGACCGGCGGCCATCGTCGACCGGCCGGATGCAACCGAGTTGGTTGTACCAGAGGGGCGTATTGTATTTGATCGCGTGGCGTTTGGTTATCATGCCGGACGCACCATACTCCAGGATTTTAGCCTGCAAATTGATGCTGGCCAGAAAGTGGCCCTGGTGGGCAGTAGTGGAGCGGGTAAGTCGACCGTCGGTCGACTGCTATTTCGGTTTTACGATCCGTCGGCGGGTGATATTCGCATTGACGGGCAGTCGATTCGTTCGGTCACACAATTCAGTTTGCGCCAGGCAATTGGTGTGGTCCCACAAGACACCGTCTTGTTTAACGATTCTTTGATCAATAACGTTCGCTACGGCAAGCCCGATGCCCCGGACGAGGCGGTGTGGCAAGCCATTCGCATGGCGCATCTGGAAGATTTCATTAACAGCTTGCCAGAACGGGAACAAACCCAGGTCGGAGAGCGCGGGCTAAAGGTATCGGGTGGTGAAAAGCAGCGTATTGCCATAGCACGGGTGTTGCTTAAAAACCCGCCGATTCTGGTGTTCGATGAAGCCACCTCGGCGCTGGATTCCCATGCCGAACAGGCGATTCTGACGGCGATGAACGAGGTGTCGCGCAACCGCACCAGCATTGTCATTGCGCATCGATTGTCGACGGTGATCGATGCCGATGTGATCGTGGTGATGCAGGGCGGGCAGGTGGTGGAAAGTGGAACCCATGCGAAACTCTTGGCGGCCGATGGCGTTTATGCGAGCCTATGGCGAACTCAACTCGACTCTCAAGCCCGTGAAGAGGATGTGCCGTGAGCGTACTCAGACCCATGCAGGAAGCTGATTTTAAAGCTTTCTGGCCCGTATTTTCCAAAATCCTGCAACGCCGCGAAACCTATGCGCTCGACCCCGGCATGACCTTGGAGCAAGGCCTGCGCGACTGGGTGGAAACGCCGCATGAATCCTGGGTGGTGGAGCAGGAGGGTAAGATCAAAGCGATTTATTACCTTAAAGCCAATGCTGCAGGCCCGGGCAACCACGTGTGTAACTGTGGGTACATGGTTAGTTTATCGGCACGGGGGCAGGGTCTGGCCAGGATGATGTGCGAGCATTCCCAGCAACGCGCTGTTGAACTGGGTTACAAGGCGATGCAATTCAACTCGGTAGTGTCTACCAACCGGGTAGCCGTAACCCTGTGGGAAAAAATGGGCTTCCGGAAAGTCGGAGTATTACCACGAGGCTTTAAACATCCCGAGCATGGCTATATTGATTCGTTCGTAATGTATAAATGGCTCGCGGATTGACGTGACCCCAGGTTTCGTTGTGGCTTATTCAGAGCCTTGGTTGCGCAGGGCTGATCAGTCGGACTACTTTGCTGCGTGATATCCAGCCAACAAACTCACCTTTGGTCGTGGTGACTGCAATGGGCGCTGTGTCGCGAATCATTTGTGGCATCAGACTTTCCAGATCGGCCGATTCCAGCACGCTGGTCACCGGGGACACCCGTTCACCGATGGTTTCTTCGGTTGCCGATTGCAGGCCATTCAGTGTGACAATGCCTTGCAGAAATTTACCGTCCAACACCGTGGCATAATCATGACCGTGGTGCATCATCCATTCCCGTGCTTTGGCGACGGTCGTACCGATGGTCAGTGACACCACTGGTTTGGCCAACACCTGATGCGCATTGAGAACCTTGCCCCGGTTTACGTCTTTGACAAAGTCGGCGACATACTCATCCTGGGGTGTTAACAGAATATCCTGTGGGTTTCCCTGTTGGATCAGCGCGCCATCTTTAAGAATGGCGATACGATTGCCCAGGCGCAACGCTTCGTCGAGATCGTGGGTGATAAATACGATGGTTTTGTGTAGCTGCTGCTGCAGTTTCATCAGCAGATCCTGCATTTCTTTACGAATCAGCGGGTCGAGTGCAGAAAATGCTTCGTCCATCAACAGGATATCCGGGTTGGTTGCCAGTGCCCGTGCCAGGCCGACGCGTTGTTGCATACCGCCCGACAATTCATGGGGGTGCTTGTCACCAAAACCCTGCAAGCCAACTTGCTCCAACCAGTCGGTGGCAATAATTCGGGCATTCTTTTTGTCGATGCCTTGCACCGTTAAACCATAAGCCACATTGTCGAGTACGGTTTTGTGCGGGAACAGGGCAAAGCGTTGAAACACCATCGACATCTTGTGCCGGCGTAACTGAATCAGTTCATCCTGTCGCAGATTCAGTACGTTCTCACCGTCGATGCGAATGCTGCCCGCGGTCGGGTCAATCAGGCGATTGATGTGCCGGATCAGCGTCGACTTGCCGGAGCCCGACAACCCCATGATGACAAAGAGTTCGCCTTCTTCAATAGATAAGTTGACGTCCTGCAACCCCAGGGTGTGGCCGTTGTCGGCCAGCAAGTCTTCTTTTGCCAACCCCTTTCTGACGGCCTCAAGATGACGCTTCGGGTGTGGACCAAAAATCTTGTAGATACCCGAAATTTCGATCTTGGCCATTATTGGTCTCCCTGCTTAGGATATTGCAGACGTTTGCCATACGCCTGGGTAACGCGATCAAACAGAATGGCCAGGGCGACAATGGCGAGACCCGCCAGCAACCCGCGACCGACTTCCAGCCGGTTGATGCCAGCCAGAACTTCCTGGCCAAGGCCGCGTGCACCAATCATCGATGCCACGACCACCATCGACAATGCCATCATGGTGGTCTGGTTGATACCGGCCATGATATTGGGTAGTGCCAGCGGTAATTGAATACCCAGCAGTTTCTGGCGTCGGGTCGCACCGAAGGCCGTTGCCGCCTCCATGACGGAATGATCAACCAGGCGGATACCCAGATCGGTTAGACGAATAAGTGGTGGCACCGCATAAACGATGGTGGCGATCAGCGCGGGAACTTTTCCGAGGCCAAACAGCATCACCACTGGAATGAGGTAAACAAAGCTGGGCATGGTCTGCATAACATCCAGAATGGGCAGTGCTACTTTGCGGAACCGCTCCGACAGTGACATCAGCACGCCTACTGGCAGCCCCACGATCAGACACATGATCAGGGCAACGATCATCAGTGCCAGGGTTTGCATGCCGCGATCCCACTGTCCAATAACACCGATAAACAGCATCAGCAAAACGACGCCGATAGCCAGCGTCCAGCGACGGCTGCCATACCAGGCGATTACCGCCAGGACGGCGATCACCAGATACCAGGGTGAATTCCTTAGTAATTGTTCCACAAAAACCAGGAAGTCCAACAGTGGCTGGCTCAGTCGTTCCAGTGCATCGGCGTAATTGATCACCAGTTGATTAACAAAACCGTCGATGCCCTGGCGCAGGGCACGTGCATCAAGTATCTCGGGAAAGGCCACGAAAGCGTCCTTTGATTACAGCGGGAAGGGATATGAGCGGCCGGTGTTCTAAAAGCCGCTCAGTGGTGTGCGATTAACGGGCTGCTTTTACTTTATCAGCAACGTCCGCCGGTACCCATTGGGTCCATAGCGATTCGTAATTGGCCAGAAAATACTCAGCGACCTGATCGGGCTCGGCATCCTGTTCATCAGCCCAGGCCAGCAGATTGTTAACCTCATTGGTCGGGATGTTGATTTCTGAGAAAAAGGCGGCGATTTCGGGTGCATCGTTCTGCAACGCAGTGGGTATGGTTTTTTGAATACTGGCCTTGGGAAAGGCACCGGCGACCGGTGATTCGCACTCAGGATCCATGTTGCAACGGTGGCCTTCCGGGTTGTAGGCGGGCATTTCAAGCTCGACCATGTCGTATTTCCCCAGCACCGCGGTGGGTGACCAGTAATAGGTCACAAAGGGCTGCTGCCGCGCATAGGATGAGGCGATGGCAGCGTCCAGAGCCGCTCCGCTGCCCGGTGAGAACATAATGTAGTCGTCCGCCAGGCCGAACGCTTGCAGCAGGTTATTGTTGATGGCGCCACAAACCCAGCCCTCGGGGCAATTGTAGATTCGGCCCATGCCCGGTTCTTCACGATCTTCGAATAGCTCTTTGTAGTCCGGCAGATCATAAACCGATGTCAGGCCCGGGTTGGCGTCTGCGACGTAGCGGGGAATCCACCAGCTTTCGACGCCGCCGGAATAAACATCGCCCAGAGACACAACCTTGCCAGCTTCGCTGGCGTCAACCCAGTCCTGGGGGGCTGAGTCGATCCATAGCTCGTTGTACAGGTCGACATCTCCTCGCACCACAGCGGCGATCATCGGCACGGTGTCACCGGATTCAACGACAACCTCGCAGCCGTAACCGTCTTCCAGAATGGCTTTTTCAATCTCGACCATCATCAGATTCGACATCCAGCTCATGCCTGCGAGCCGCACATTTCGATCCAGTTCACAGGCCTGGGCCGTTCCAATCAGGCTCACAATCGCAAGCCCCAACCAAGTGAGGTATTTCATGGATGTTTCCTTATTCTAGGTTATTAGGTAAATGCCGTGTCGTCAGGAAGCCAGTCAACATCAGGAGCGCACAGTATTGACCAGCCAACTCTGTTTTTCCAACCCCTGAGGCCGACATCAGTGACCGGGAGTAACAGATTACGCGGATTCATGGCGTTCGGACGCGCGCGATTTAAAGAACTCAAGTGTCGGAGTTCGCTGAGGAGACAAGCGGCGGCTATCGGGTGTGCTCCTGTGGGGAAGTCCGCAGCAGGGATGCTGCGGTCTAGGCTCCATGGAAGGATCTACGCCGACCCCACAGGAGCACACCCGGTAGCTGGCGCGGACCAATGCAGCCAGCCGATCCGAACTCCGAAGCTTGAGAAGCACGTCGTACCAATGCACGATGGCGGGTCAACAGCGTCAATTGCTAAGGTAACCCGATGAACGAGACCCCCATTCCACCCCTGCAAATAGAACAACAGGGCGCTCTGAGAGTGATCAGCCTGCATCGGCCCAGAGCACTGAATGCGCTGGACCTGAATCTGATAGAGGCACTGGATAAGGCCCTGTCTGATGCCTTCGCCGACGATGCGGTGGCCAGTATCTGGCTGCAAAGTACTGAATCCAGGGCTTTTTGTGCTGGCGGGGATGTTAAAGCCCTGTACCAGGCTGCGGTGAATCAGCGGGCCGATGTCCAGCGTGCCGAGGCAACCCGGTATTTTTCGGCAGAATATCAGTTAGATGCAAAGATCGAACACAGCCCCAAGCCGATCGTGATGTGGGGGCGTGGTCTTATCATGGGTGGCGGCTGGGGCTTGTTTGCCGGTGGCAATCTCAGGCTGGTCGATGCCAGCGCCCGTTTAGCGATGCCCGAATTGCAGATTGGTCTGTTTCCCGATGTCGGCGCCGCCCATTTCCTGCAACAGCCAGACTGGCGAGCTGGGACGGTGATTGGTTGTTCGGGTATCCATTTAACCGCCGATGACGCCGTAGCGCTGGGTTATGCGGATGCTTGTCTGGATGAGGCTGCGGCCGGGGTACTGAGAGACTGGCTGGCGGCGGGCGGCGAACCCGATGACTGGACCGTCCCAGCACCCGCCGATGCGGTGACCCGGCGTCGCGACGATTGGCGGACGGCACTGAATGCCTTGCCCGAGCCCAGTGTGAGCGACTGGATGCAGCATATAGCACAGGCTGAGTTCGACCCGTTTAAACAGGCTGCTTCCCAGTGGCAAACCGGCTCGTCACTGAGCGTCGCCCTGACCTGGCATCATTTCAGGCGGTTGCGCGGTGCCAGCCGGGTAGAGGTACTGAATCAGGACTTGATGGTAGGTGCCCATGCGGTTGCCGAGCGAGAATTTCTGGAAGGCGTACGCGCCTTGCTGGTCGACAAAGACAAATCGCCAGCCTGGTTGTACCCCAGTGTGATCTCGGTGCCGATGAATCTGATCGATCGCTTTTACCGGCCGATGCCGGGGGCGCCGCTGATTACGGCCGACCCAGGTCAGGCATCAGCGGATACCCAATAAACACGACGTTTAATGACTGACAGGAATTTACCATGACGACACTTCAAACTCTGGCGGGCAAACACCTGGCTATCACTGGCGGTGGCCGCGGCCTTGGCTTGCAAATGGCCACCTCGCTGGCACAAGCAGGCGCCCGGGTGGCGCTGATCGACATTGATCAGGCGTTGGTTGAGCAAGCAGCGGCAGATCTGAAAGCGCAGGGCTATAGCGCGCGCGGCTACACCTGCAATGTCGCGGATGAAGCCTCGGTGCAAGCTCTGTTCTCACAGCTGAAACAGGACGAACCGCAGCTGGATGGTCTGGTAAACAATGCCGGAATATTGCGTGACGGCTTGCTGGTCAAGGTAAAGGATGGAGAAGTGCAGACGCTGAGCCTGGCTCAGTGGCAGGCGGTGATAGACGTCAACCTGACAGGTGTCTTTTTATGTGGACGGGAGGCGGCCGCCTGGATGGTGGCTGAGCAAACGGAAGGGGTCATCATTAACATCAGCTCAATCTCGCAGGCCGGTAACACGGGGCAAACCAATTACAGTGCGGCCAAGGCCGGTGTCTCGGCGATGACCGTCACCTGGGCCAAGGAGCTGGCGCGTTATGGGATTCGGGTTGCGGGCATTGCACCAGGCTTCATCGAGACCGAAATGACCGGCAGCATGAAGCCGGAGGCGCTGGAGCGTGTCAAGCAGTCTGTACCCCTGAACCGGGTAGGGCAGCCGGACAATATCGCTCAGGCAGTCACATTTATTCTGACGAACGATTACTATTCGGGTCGAATTCTGGAAGTGGACGGGGGGCTGCGCATTTGATTAATCCCTTGTTCTTACCCGGTACCGAACGTCGCGCCACAAGAGGATTTCCGCTATGACCACAGAAATTGTAATCGTCGCCGCCAAACGCACCCCAATGGGCGGCTTCCAGGGCGCACTGAGTGGCCTGTCAGCCACCAAGTTGGGTGCTGCTGTCATCGCCGCCAACCTGAGCGACACCGGTGTTACGCCAGATCAGGTCCAGGAATTGCTGATGGGTTGTGTGTTGCCCGCCGGCCTCGGCCAGGCACCAGCGCGCCAGGCTGCCCTCGGTGGCGGCTTGCCGGAGTCGGTACCGGCGACCACCGTCAACAAGGTCTGTGGTTCGGGTATGAAAACCGTGATGATGGCCGCCGACCAGATTCGCACCGGCCAGATCGAGATCGCCATCGCCGGCGGCATGGAATCGATGACCAATGCGCCTTATTTGATGGACAAGGCGCGTTCTGGCTATCGCATGGGCCACCAAAAAGTATACGACCATATGTTTCTGGATGGACTGGAAGACGCCTACGACGGTAACGCCATGGGCGTGCATGCCCAAACCACGGCGAACGAATTCAAGATCAGTCGTGAAGCGATGGACGAGTTTGCCCTGCGCAGCTTAAGCCGGGCCCGGACGGCGATAGAACAGGGCTACTTTAAAGCCGAAGTCGTGCCGGTAACCGTCAGCTCACGTAAGGGCGACACCCTGGTGGAGCACGATGAACAACCCGGCCAGGCCCGCCCGGATAAAATTCCGCAATTGCGCCCGGCCTTTGCCAAAGACGGCACCATTACCGCTGCCAATTCAAGCTCGATCAGCGATGGCGCCGCTGCACTGACGCTGATGAGCCGCAGCAAGGCCGAGCAGTTGGGTCTGAAACCGCTGGCCGTAATTCGAAGCTACGCCAGCCACGCCCAGGCACCCAGCACCTTCACCTGCGCCCCGATAGGTGCAATGAACAAGGCGTTGGAACAGGCTGGCTGGAAAGCAGAAGACATAGAAGTAGCCGAAATCAACGAAGCCTTTGCCATGGTTACCATGCTGGGCATGCAGGAGGTTGGCCTGAGCCCGGAGATCACCAACGTCACCGGCGGTGCCTGTGCGTTGGGCCATCCACTGGGTTGCTCTGGCGCCCGGATTTTGGTGACGTTGCTGCACAACATGATCCGGCTGGATCGGAAGAAGGGTATGGCCGCGCTGTGCATCGGTGGCGGGGAAGGCACAGCCATGTGCCTTGAGCGGCCTTAATCAGGCGTTATTGACCGGGTGCGGTATTATCCCCGGTCATTTCCCTTCTGGCACAGTTCGACCCAGGCCTGAATGCCCGGGCTTCGGTACTTCTGACGGTGCAATACCAGATAGAAGTCCCGGCTGAAATCCCGATGGGGTATCGACAGCGGTACCAGAGTGCCGCGTTTGAACGCCTCCTGCAGCGAGACGTACGACAGGCAACTGACACCCAACCCTGCTTCAACCGCACGCTTGATCGCTTCGGTGTGTTCCAGTTCCAGTTCAATGGCCAGATCCGACCAGAGCCCATGCATGCCGCGTTCGAAAGTCTGGCGAGTACCGGAACCGGTTTCCCGCACGATCCAGTGTGCGTCTAGCAGGTGTTGGTCGTTCAGGGCTTGAACACGGGCGAGCGGGTGATCTGGCGCGCAAAACGCGATCAGGGTATCGCTGCGCCAGCGCTGGATATCCAAATCGGGGTGGTTGATTTCGCCCTCGATCATGCCCAGATCAAGCTCAAAGTTCAGTACCTGGTCGACAATGGCCTGCGTATTGGCGACCTTGAGTTGTACCCGCGCTGAAGATTGGCGGGCCTTGAATTGCGCCATCAACCCCACAGCCAGGTAATTGCCAATGGTCAGCGTCGCCCCGACCTTTAGCAAGCCGAGATCCTGATGATGTGCCAGTGCCTGGTCCATCTCCAGCGCCTGGGCGAGTAAGGCTTCGGCCTGAGGCCAAAGCTGTCGGCCCAGTTCATTCAGCTTTAAACGTTTGCCAGCCCGTTCAAACAACCGGACAGAATACAGCGACTCCAGTTCTTTTAATGAACCCGAAGCCGCGGATTGAGACATGTTCAGGCTGGTCGCGGCCTTGCTGATATTTTCATGATGGGCAGTGGCCAAAAATACCTGTAGCTGGCGTAGGGTAAATTTCATATTGGTTAAACCGATTAAGCTTATTGGTAATAGGCATTTTGCCGATAAGTAGGAGCCCGGTATAGTAACCTTATATAACTTATTATTCTTTTTTAAGAGGTTGATATGTCAAATTTGAATATAGAGACGGTTACCAGCGTTCAGCACTGGAACGACACTCTGTTCAGCTTTAAGACCAGCCGCGACCCGGGCTTCCGCTTCAAAAATGGGTATTTCACCATGATCGGCCTGGAACAGGATACCGGCCGCCCACTGCTGCGTGCCTATTCAATTGCCAGCGCCAACTATGAAGAAGAACTCGAGTTTTTCAGCATCAAGGTGCCCGACGGCCCGCTGACCTCCCAACTGCAGAACATTAAACCCGGCGACCAGATCTATGTAGGCCGCAAGCCGACCGGAACCCTGGTAACAGACCATTTGCTGCCAGGAAAGAACCTCTGGTTGCTGTCGACCGGAACCGGCCTGGCCCCGTTCCTGAGCATCATCAAAGACCCGGAAATATACGAGCAGTTTGACCGGGTCATTCTGACACACGGTGTGCGCCACGTGTCAGAGTTGGCCTATCGCGACATGATCGAACAGGAACTGCACGAGCATGAATTCTTCGGCGAAGTGATTCAGGAAAAGTTGCTCTATTACCCAACGGTAACGCGTGAACCTTTCCGCAACCAGGGCCGCCTGACCGACCTGATGCAAAGTGGCAAGCTGTTTTCCGACTTGGGCCTGCCAGCACCCAACAAAGAAGACGATCGGTTCATGCTCTGCGGCAGCCCGGCCATGTTGAAAGACACCACCGCCATTCTGGACGAGATGGGCTTCTTTGAGACCCGTGCCGGACACATTGGCGAGTATGTTATTGAGCGGGCTT
Organism: Saccharospirillum sp.; assembly: GCF_040881935.1. Taxonomy (NCBI): domain Bacteria; kingdom Pseudomonadati; phylum Pseudomonadota; class Gammaproteobacteria; order Oceanospirillales; family Saccharospirillaceae; genus Saccharospirillum; species Saccharospirillum sp. The sequence goes on from NZ_JBBECH010000046.1 coordinate 51,183, forward strand.
TTGTAGAGAAGTAATTTATTACCTTCAGGTGTTAGTAATAACCACATGCTGAGTGCTGGGTGTTGGGAACCCTATCCGGGGGAGTCCGCAGTATGGATCGGTCCGACGTCTCGGCTGCGGTCCAGGCCACATGGATGGGTAGAGTAGGCGCATCCCGCCCGACTCAGAAAGGGTTGTTACCCAACATCCGGCACGGCTTCCTGACAACACTTTTTTAAAGTGACCTCCGTACTTGGCTCTCCTCCCAAAGTAGGAAGCCAGTCGCTTGCCCGATGTTTGAACAGCGCGTACATTGAACCTGAATCAAGTCTCAGGTTTGAAGTACGCCATGACACAGCCCGATTTGACCCCCAAAACAGCCCGCGGCGCGCGGACCCAGGAACGCATTCTCAGAGCGGCCGAGGCCGAATTCGGTGAACGTGGTTACCACGACGGGTCGATTGTGGGTATTACCCAGCGTGCGGGCATCGGGCAGGGTACGTTTTATCTGTATTTCAAGAGCAAGGAAGATGTGTTGCGCTCACTGGTGCTGTACACCAGCAGGCAATTGCGACGCTTTTTGTCTGAACAGGTGATTGATATCGACGACAGGCTTGAAGCCGAGCGAGTCGGTTTTCGTGCTTTTCTGGACTACATCGCCGAACACCCGAATTTGTACCGCATCGTGCAGGAAAGCCAGTTTGTTGATGCGGCGGTTCACCGCGCCTATTACGATGCCTTTGCCGAAGGGTATCAGTCGGCTTTGAGCCAGGCCGGGTTCCAGCAAACGATTCGTGACGGAGACTATGAAGTCTGGGCCTGGTCGATTATGGGCATCATGCATTTTGTGGGTCAGCGGTATGTTCTGTGGAGCGACGACCGGCCACGGGACGATATTGTCGATGCCGTTATGGATCTGATGATTAACGGCATGAAGGCGCCCGGCTCATGACACTCTCAACGGAGCAGTGGGCTGAACAGTTTGACCGGCAACCCGCGTTGAAAGACGTCGACAGTGGTGAAGTCTGGGGTTTTCAGGAACTGCACGAGCAGGTTTTAAGCTGGGTAGCCTGGCTGTCACAGCAGGGTGTTCAGCGCGGTGACCGGGTTCTATGGCTGGCCCGTAATCGCATCGATTTTTTCGCCATCCTGATGGCCTGCCATCGTCAGGGGTGGGTGCTGGTACCGATGAACTGGCGCGAAACGATAGAAGTGCTTCACCAGCAAAATCAGGTGATCAACCCCCGGCTGGTTGTGTTTGAAGCAGCATTCGAGTCGGTGGCGATCAGCCTGCAGCGTGAGGCTTCAGCCGGTCGGCTTGAGCTGTCCTCCAGGCCCGAATTGGGCCACGAAGCGGTGCCGGACGCCTGCGAAACCAATGCAGACCAGCCCTGGTATCTGTTGTTTACCAGTGGCACTACGGGTATTCCCAAGGCTGTTATCTACACCCCAACCATGGCATTAGCCAATGCAGCTAATGTGCGGGCGGCAATATCACCGGCCACGGGTGAGGTTACTGCATCGGTATTGCCGCAATACCACACCGCGGGCATCAACCTGTTTGCTTTGCCGCTGCTGATGCAGGGTGGTTCAGTGCGGGTTTATGCCCGCTTCGACCCCGAAGCCTTTATGGCCGATATCATCACGCAGCGGTTGTCGGTGCTGTTGCTGGTGCCAACCCAGTTTCGTCGCCTTACGGAAACGCGTGGTTTTAGTGAAAAATCGTCGCTGGAAGGGTGTGCCCGGGTGCTTGCCTCCGGTGGCGGGCCAATTGACCGGCAGGTGCTGGACACTTGGGCCGGGAAGGGCGTGGTGGTACGCAATGGTTGCGGCATGACGGAATCGGGCCCGACGCTGTTCTTCCAAACCGACGCAGAGGCCCGTGAAGCGTCAGGTAGTGTCGGTTTACCCATGCCACTTTCTGAGGTCCGCCTGGTCGGCCCGCACGGAGATGCGGTAGCCGATGGTCAGACCGGCGAGGTTTGGGTGCGCGGCCAGGCAGTCACACCGGGCTACTGGTGCAACGAGTCCGCCAATCAATTGGCGTTCAGCGATGGCTGGTACCGCAGTGGCGACCTGGCGCTGCGTGAGCTGCAAAGCGGGCAATATCGCATTGTCGACCGGGTAACGGATATGTACATCTGCGGCGGTGAAAATGTCTTCCCGGCCGATGTCGAGCAAGCCTTGCTGCAGCATCGTGGCGTTCAGGATGTGGCCGTTGCCGGAGAATACGACCCTACCTGGGGCGAGACTGGCGTCGCTTTTATTGTGCTGAAACAGGGCGACCGGACAACGCAGGAAGATCTGCGGCACTTTGCACGTCAGCGTCTGGCGCCCTACAAAGTACCGCATCGCTGGGTGTTTCTGGAGGCATTGCCGAAAACACCCACCGGCAAGGTTCGCCGCACCCGGATTCGATCCTGGTTGCGGACACCGAACGCCATACCAACCCTGTAACAATAACGACAATAACGACAATAACGACAATAACGACAATAACGACAATAACGACAATAACAACGTTCTTAGGAACAGGAGAGACTCATGAGACCTTTAACACTAGCCCGCTGGGCTCTGGCCGCACTGCCACTGATGCTCAGCGCCGCTGTTCAGGCCGAACCGATTAGAATCGCCCATGTTTACGGCAAAACCGGGCCGCTCGAAGCATACGCCAAGCAGAGCCACGATGGCCTGATGCTGGGGCTCGAATACGCCACAAACGGTACCTTCGAAATCGATGGCCGGGCCATCGAAGTGATCGAAAAAGACACCCAGCTGGACCCGGCCAATGGTCGCTCACTGCTCGAAGAAGCCTATGCCGACGACAATGTGGATTTGGCGATCGGGCCGGTGTCCTCCGGGGTTGCTTTGGCCATGTTGCCGGTTGCCGAAGAGTACGAAAAAATTCTGCTGGTGGAGCCTGCCGTTGCTGACTCCATTACCGGTGAAAACGGCAATCGCTACATTTTCAGAACCGGCCGCAACTCGTCACAGGATGCAGTCGCCAACGCCGTGGCCATTGGTCGCCCGGGCGTGAAAATCGCTACCCTGGCACAGGATTATGCATTCGGTCGCGATGGCATAACCGCCTTTCGCAATGCGTTGGCCGGAACCGGTGCCGAGATTGTGCATGAAGAATATGTAGCGACCGATACCACCGATTTCACAGCAGCCGGTCAGCGTATTTTCGATGAATTGCAAGACGCCGAAGGCGAGCGCATCCTGTTTTTCTACTGGGCCGGTGGTGGCAACCCCATGGGTAAACTGCAGGCGATGAACCCCGAGCGATACGACATCGAGTTTGCGACCGGCGGCAATATTCTGTCGGCTTTGGTTGGCTACAAGCCCTTTGTCGGTATGGAAGGGGCCACCTATTACTACTATGAAAATCCGAGTAACGACATCAACAAATGGCTGGTAGAGCAGCACCTCGAACGCTTTGGCACACCACCGGACTTTTTCACCGCTGGTGGTATGGCAGCCGGTATTGCTGCCGTTGAAGCGATCCGCCGGGCTGGCTCTACCGATACGGAAGACCTGATCAGCACCATGGAAGGCATGCGCTTTGATACGCCCAAAGGTGAAATGATGTTCCGTGCCGAAGACCACCAGGCCATGCAATCGATGTATCACTTCAAGATTCGTGTTGAAGACGATGTCGAATGGGCTATTCCTGAACTGGTGCGTGAAATCACCATGGATGAAATGGACATTCCGCTCGGTCGCTGAGCGTATTTCCCGAATGACGTGGCGGTTGGTTCGCGCGCCACGTCTTTAGCCATTTCCAATCAGGGTTACCTTTATGTTTTCGCAGAATTCGGCTCCCGTGCTGGAGACGGTCGGGTTGTCGGTGCAATTTGGCGGTCACCAGGCGGTTCAGGAAGTCAGTTGCCGGTTTGAACGTGACACCGTTACGGCCATTGTCGGCCCCAACGGCGCCGGCAAAACGACCTACTTCAATCTTATTTCCGGCCAGTTACCGCAGACCTCTGGTGATGTGCTGCTCGGTGGTCAGTCGGTGCGCGGTTGGTCCGCTTCGAAGCGAGCCCGGGCCGGGCTTGGCCGGGCGTTTCAATTGACGCAACTGTTCCCCAGGCTGAGCGTGGCCGACAACCTGCGTTTAGTGGTGCAGGCGCGTCATGGCCACGGCTTCCAGTTCTGGCAACCGGCCAGTCAGCTTTCGCAGGTGGATGCGGACGTTGAACAGCTGTTGCAGCGCATCGATCTGACTGACCGGGCACGGGAGCCTGCCGGCCAGTTGTCTCATGGCGGTCAGCGCCGGTTGGAAGTCGGCATCATGCTGGCATTGGACCCGGAGGTCATGATGTTCGATGAGCCGACCGCGGGCATGAGCGCCGATGAAGCACCGGTGGTGCTGGAACTGATTCAGTCGATTCGCCAGGAGGGTGGTAAAACCATCCTGCTGGTGGAACACAAGATGGACGTCATCCGCTCACTGGCCGATCGCATTGTCGTGCTGAATAACGGTTGCCTGATCGCCGACGGAGGGCCCGCCGAGGTCATGGCCATGGCCAATGTGCGACAGGCATATCTCGGTGAAAGTGGCGAAACTGAGGAGGTCGCGTCATGAATACCGATAAACAAACCGACGCTGCAGCACCGCCCATGCTGACACTGAAAGACGTGCACACCGAGGTCGATGGCTATCACATTTTGCAGGGCGTCTCGTTCTCGGTGCCCCGCCACCAGGTCACCATGTTGCTCGGGCGCAATGGTGTCGGCAAAACCTCGACGCTGAGAACCATCATGGGTTTGTGGCGTGCGAGTCGTGGCACCATTGCGTTGGACGGCGAGAATATTGAGAGCCAGAGCACCATGAACATTGCCCGTAAAGGCCTGCACTATGTGCCGGAAAATATGGGTATTTTTGCCAGTCTCACCGTCGGTGAGAACCTGCGCATCGCCTGTCGCAGCCAGCGCCTGGAAGGGGAACGGCTCGATTGGGTGCTGCAGTTGTTTCCGGCTATGCACACCTTCTGGCATTGGCCTGCCGGTAATTTGTCGGGCGGGCAAAAACAGATGCTGGCCATCGCCCGGGCGGTGATTGAGCCCTGCGATCTGCTGCTGGTCGACGAACCCAGTAAAGGGCTGGCACCGGCCATCATTCAAAACCTGATGCAGGCCTTTGAAGCCCTGAAAGCAGAACAGACGACCATTCTGATGGTCGAACAGAATTTGCACATGGCCCGGCGACTGGGCGATCACGTTGTTGTAATGGAAGACGGTCGCACCCTGCACGAGGGTAGCATGGCCGAGTTCGCAGCCGACTCAAAACGCCAGGCCGAATGGCTGGGGCTGTCCATGGAGGCCAGCGTATGACCGCTTACAATTCGACTGACATAGCCAGTGAAACACCCACTCAGCCGTTAAAACCCAGAACCCACTGGCGCCAGCGGCGCGATGTTCAGGCCGCTGCTCTGGTACCCCTGGTGGCGCTGGTTTCTGCGGTTTTAATCGGGGATCTCAATGCCTGGCTGACGCTTACCCTGGCCGGGCTCGCCATGGGCATGATGCTGTTCATCATGACCTCGGGCTTTACCCTGGTGTTTGGCCTGATGGATGTTTTGAACTTTGGCCATGGGGCTTTTATTTCTCTGGGCGCCTTCTGTGGCTTCAGCGTCATGCTCAGTATGGATGGCTGGCGCTTGTCCGAATCCCTCTGGTTAAACCTCGGTGCCTTTGGGGCGGCGGCAATTGTTGCCATGGCGGTGGCCGCCGTCATGTCGTGGTTGTTCGAACGCATTCTGGTGCGACGCGTCTATGGCGATCATCTGATGCAGATTCTGATCACCATGGGCGGCCTGATCGTTGCCGAGCAACTGATCTACGTGTTCTGGGGCGGTCACGACATTCCCATGCTGAAGCCGCCGGCTTTCCAGGGCGGGGTGCAATGGGGCGGACTGGTCTTCGAAAAGTACCGGCTGCTGGCGGTTGCACTCGGGGGCCTGCTGTTCATTGGCCTGCTGCTGGTGTTCAAGAGAACCCGGCTGGGCCTGCTGATTCGCGCCGGAGTGGAAAACCGGGAAATGGTAGAGAGTTTTGGCTACAACGTTCGCCGCTTGTTTGTGCTGGTGTTTATGGCTGGCTCTGCACTGGCGGCGCTGGGCGGCATCATGTGGGGCGTTTACGATGAGGTGATCACGCCGCACCTCGGGCAGAGCCTGATGATTACCGTGTTCATTGTTGCCATCATCGGTGGCCTCGGGTCCATCGAGGGGTGCTTTATTGCGGCCTTGTTAGTCGGTTTGCTGAGCAACTATGTCGGCTTTCTGGCACCCAAACTGGCGCTGGTTTCGACCATCGGTCTGATGGTAGTTGTCTTGTTGTGGCGGCCCCAGGGCCTGGTGCCCGTCTCTGAAGGAGGGAAGTGATATGTTTCAGGCACTGCGGGATACGCTGCCATCCAATCGATGGATTCGCGGTCTGTTGCTCATTATTGTCGTGGGTATTGTACTCACTCCCTGGTTGTTTGAAGGGACACGGGCGCTGGATACTGCTGCCCGGTTGAGTATTTTTATTGTGCTGGCGGCGTCTTACGACTTGCTCCTTGGCTACACCGGTGTGGTCAGTTTTGCGCACGCCCTGTTCTTCGGCATTGGCGCCTATTCGGTAGCCATCGCCTTCGATCAATTTGCGCCTGGGTTTGGGGTGCTGGCCATTGCCATTATCGCCGGTCTGTCGGTATCGCTGATCGTCGCCTTTGTGATGGGGCTGGTATCGCTGCGGGTAAAAACCATTTTCTACGCCATGATCACCCTGGCCGTGGCCAGTGCGGCGACGGTTCTGGTATCGCAGTTTTACCATCTCACCGGGGGTGAAGACGGGCTGACTTATCGGTTGCCGCGTGTGCTGACGCCAGCCTTCAGGCCTTTCGAGGAACCTTTATTCGGTGTGCGACTGACCGGCAAGCTGTTTAACTTCTACACCGTTGTCTTTGTAGCCATCCTGCTGTTCTTGCTGATGGTGCGCATCGTGGCCTCACCGTTCGGGCGGGTGCTCAAGGCACTGCGCGAGAACGAGTTTCGCGCCGAGGCCATTGGCTACAACACCCTGGTGTATCGCACGACCGCCACGTTGCTGAGTGCTGCTTTCGCCACCCTGGCCGGCGTGCTGATGGCAATCTGGTTACGCTACACCGGGCCGGACTCGGTGTTGTCGCTCGACATTATGATCGATGTGCTGCTGATGGTAGTGATTGGCGGCATGGGGACCCTGTACGGCGCGATTATTGGCGCAACGGTATTGCTACTGGCGCAGATGTATCTGCAAACGCTGATGGGCTCAACCCAGGATGCCCTGGGTGGGTGGCCGATACTGGCCAACCTGTTCGACCCGAACCGCTGGCTGCTGTGGCTGGGTTTGCTGTTTATTGCCAGTGTCTATTTCTTCCCGCAGGGCATTGTCGGCCGGTTCAGCCGTGCCCGCGCATCAGAAGCCGGAGTTCAATCATGATGGAACGGGATCTGGTGACGGTGCAACACCGTGAGTTACATGTGCGGGTGTGGAACCGGGGAGCGGCCAATACCGTGGTGTGCTGGCACGGTCTTGCCCGCAGCGGGGCCGATTTTGAACCCCTGGGCGAGGCACTGGCGCAGCGGGGGTATCAGGTGCTGGCCCCGGATACGGTAGGACGCGGATTGTCACAGTGGGCTGAAGATCCAGCCCATGAATACCAGCTCCCGGTCTATGAGGACCAGGCACTGGCGTTGCTCGATCACTATCAGGTCGACCGTTTGCAGTGGGTAGGCACCAGCATGGGCGGCTTGCTGGGGATCGTGCTGGCCAGTAACGCACTGGTCGGGCGTCTGGACCGGCTGGTTCTGAACGACATCGGCCCGGAACTGCCTGCGGCAGCGCTGCGACGGATTGTCGATTACGTTCGCAACCCGGAGAGTCATGCCAGCCTGTCTGCGTTTGAGCAGCGCATCCGCGTGCTTTACGCGCCCTTTGGCCCGCGAGACGATCAGAGCTGGCACCAGATGGCCGTGCAAGGCAGCCGACGCCTGCCAGATGGGCGCTTTGCGCCGCATTACGATCCGGAGATCATTGGCGCCTTTGACGAGTCGGCACCGCCGCTGGATTTGTGGTCCGCATTTTCGACCATCAAAATCCCCATGCTGGTTGTCCAGGGTGGTCAGTCGGATGTGCTGACGGATGCTATTGTGGAACGAATGCAGAGCCAGGTGGAGGCGTTGAGGGTGGTCCGGTTCGAAGACTGTGGCCACGCACCGGGGTTGCACCTGCAAGCGCATGTTAATCCGTTGCTGACGTTTCTGGACCACTAGAGCTCCTCCTACTATTCGCCGATGGGTCTGAGCGGGCCCGGTCACTACACTGGTTGCATCTACCCTATTTGTTAGCGGCCGCCCATCCGGGCGAGCCCGACACCCGACATTGCTGTCAACAGGAGACCTGGGATGGCTGGCAACATGATGACTCACCCGCTGAACACCAGCGATATTTTACGCAATGCCGCGCAACGCTACCCGGAGCAAAGCATTATTTCAGTGATGTCGGATGGAAGCCGGCACCGCTACCAGTACCGTGATGCGTTAAAGCGGTCAGCCCAGGTTGCACACCTGCTGGCCCGGTCCGGAATTCAAAGTGGCGACCGGGTGGCCACGCTGGCAGTGAACCACTACCGCCACCTGGAGCTGTATTTTGGTATTTCCGGTATGGGTGCGGTTGTGCACACGCTCAATGCGCGGTTGTTCAGCGAGCAATTGCAGTACATCATCAACCACGCCGATGACCGCTGGGTCTTTTTCGACCCCGAATTCTTGCCGTTGCTGGAAGAGGTTGCCGACCAGATTCGCAATGTCGAGCGGTTTGTCGTGCTGTGTGATGAGGACCAGATGCCCACATCCCAGGTATTAACGCTCGACAATTATGAACACCTGCTGGCCCAGATGCCGACGGATTTTCACTGGCCGCGCCTGCCTTCTGATGCACCCTGTGGCCTCTGCTACACCAGCGGGACCACGGGCAACCCCAAGGGCGTGATGTACGAGCAGGGCTCAACCGTATTGCATGCGATGATGAGTGGCTCCAGCCAGTACCTCGACTTTTCCGAGCGCTCGGTCGCGATGCCTATTGTGCCCATGTATCACGTTTGTGCCTGGGGCGTGCCGTTTTCGGCGCCGCTGTATGGCGCGAAGCTGGTGCTGCCAGGCGGCAATCTCGATGGCGAAAGCCTGCAGGCTTTAATTGAAGAAGAATCGGTCAATCAGGCCTTTGCCGTGCCCACCGTATGGCTGAATCTGCACAATTACCTGCAACAGAGCGGTAAGAAAATCGATTCACTGGAAGTAGTCGGTGTGGGTGGGGCCGCGTCCCCGCTGAGTCTGGTCGAGATATACGATAAGCTGTACAACGTTTACTGGATGGGCATCTGGGGCATGACCGAGACCAGCCCGCTGGCCACTGCTGCGAACCGCACACCACAGATGGACTCCATGCCAGACGAACAGCGTTATGAGCTGCAAAGCTCGGCGGGGCGCCCGATGCTGGGCGTGGAAATCGAGATTTTCGACGAAGCTGGCCGAGCCCTGCCACACGATGGCCGTACCCGCGGTAACCTGCGCTGCCGGGGCCCCTGGGTACTGGCGCAATACTTCAAAGGCGAGGGCAAAGACAAGTTCATCAACGGCTGGTTCGATACCGGCGATGTGGCGGTTATCAGCCCTCAGGGTTATTTACGAGTGGTCGATCGCAGCAAAGATGTTATCAAGTCCGGCGGCGAATGGATCAGTTCGGTAGAACTGGAGAACGCCGCGCTGCACGACGATGCTATCAATGAAGCCTGCGTCATTGGCGCTACGCATCCGAAATGGGATGAACGACCACTTATGCTGGTAACCATCCGCGCCGGTAAAACACTCGACGAGGCGCGTTTGCGTAAAGTACTGGCAGAACGGGTCGCCAAATGGTGGCTGCCAGACGCCATTATTCAGGTCGAAAGCCTACCTCACACAGGCACTGGCAAACTGCGCAAGGTGGACATTCGAGACGACTACCGGGATTATCTGCTGGAGCGGGATAAAGCTTAGCGTCTCGAACCAACTTACTTCGGTGCTGATAATTTGACCGTGTCGAGTTGCCGGGTTGACCTGTCCGGGGAGGTCCGCAGCATGGATGCTGCGGTCCAGGCCCCATGGATGGGTTCACGCCGACCCCGGACAGGTCAACCCGGTGGCTCGACACTGAGTGCGAAGAGCAGGGCATCGTCGATTCACCCCGTTGTGAAGCCACTGTCTGACTGATCACAGGACCCTTCCCAGGATGTCGCCAACGTTTTTCATCCTCATCTCCTTGCTCTATGTCATTCTGTTGTTTGTCATCGCCCTCTACGGTGACCGGAACCCGATCGCTCGTCGCTGGCAGCCCTGGGTATACAGTTTGTCGCTGGCGATTTATTGCACCAGTTGGACCTTTTACGGCGCGACGCGGCAGTTTGCCGAGTATGGCTGGGCTTTTGCGCCCTCCCACATTGGCGCCATTCTGTTGTTTCTGGTGGGCTATGCATTTCTGTTGAAGGTGGTGCAGGTCGCCAAGCGCGAAAACGTGACCACCATTGCTGATTTTATTGCCAGCCGTTTCGGGCACAGCCGGGCGGTAGCGGTATCGGTGGCGCTGATTTCGCTGATCGGCATCGTGCCGTATGTGGCCCTGCAACTGAAAGCCATTTCTGTGAGCTTCAGTGTGGTGGCGCCGACGGTGACGGCCGGTGAATCCTGGTACAACGATTCGGCGCTTTATGTATCGCTGATTCTTGGGCTGTTTACCCTCCTGTTTGGTACCCGCCATCTGGATACCTCCGAGCATCACCCCGGCATGATGCTGGCCATCGCCTTTGAGTCGGTGGTTAAGCTGTTTGCGTTTCTGGTGTTGGGTTATTGGACGGTTTATGCCGTGGGTGGCGGCTTTGCAGCTGTGGTTGAACAAGCTGTTGATACCCCGGAAATCTGGTCGATCATGACCGATTACAGCAGCCCTTATATCTACATGACCCAGGTTCTGCTCGGGGTGGTTGCTATTATCGCGCTGCCGCGTCAGTTTCATGTCGCTGTGGTTGAATATCGTGATGAACGTGATTTGCGCATGGCGCGCTGGATCTTTCCGCTGTATCTGGTGCTGATCAATCTGTTTGTGCTGCCCATGGTACTGGTCGGTTACCAGTACTTCTCCACTAACCCGGAACATCTCGAATACATGACGCTGATCCTGCCGATGATGATGGGGCGGGACGATCTGGTGGTGCTGGCGTTTATTGGTGGCTTGTCGGCTGCCACCTCCATGGTCATTGTGGCCAATATTGCGCTGAGTACCATGCTCTCCAACGAGATTCTGCTTCCCGGCCTTATCCGGCTGGGCTGGTGGTCGACCGATGCGCCGAACCTGGGTCGTCGGGTCGTTTGGTTGCGGCGTTTGGGCATCATGATCATCGTACTGTCCGCTTTTTTCTATTACCGGCTGATCGTTGCCTTTGAAGGTCTGGTCGCCATTGGCCTGGTGTCCTTTGTCGCGGTGGCCCAGTTTGTCCCGGCGCTGTTTCTCGGGTTGTACTGGACGGCGATGAACCGCAAGGGGGTTTTGTGGGGTTTGGGGCTGGGGTCGGCGGTCTGGTTTTATACCTTGCTGATTCCGTTGCTGATCCGCGCCGGTCTGATGCCCGAAGCACTGATGGAGGGTCTCTTTGGTTTGAGCTTTTTGCGCCCACAGGCGCTGATGGGCCTGGAGGGGCTTGACCCGGTCGTGCACGGCACCGCCTGGAGTCTGGCGCTGAATGTATTGGGGTTGTTGCTCGGTTCTGCCTTTGGCCGGGAAACCTTGAAGGACCGGATGCAGGCGTCGTTGTTTGTGCACGCCAACCGCTCTGATTCGGGGCTGTTGCAAAATGCCAGCCGCACCGTATCGATTGGCGATTTGCACTTGTTACTGGGACGGTTTATCGGTTCTGACAAACTGCACCGGCTGTTCTCGCGTTACACCAACCCGCTCAATGGTCGACTGCTGACCGACCATACCGCTGACGACGACCTGCTGTATCAGGCCGAACGGTCCTTGTCGTCAGTGTTGGGTGCGCCTGCCACCCGCTTGTTGTTTGAACGGTTCGATCAACCCATGACCGGCCAGTGGCGGCACCTGTCAACCATGGTGGATGAGGCTTCCCAGGTACTGAAGTTCAACCGGGATTTGCTGAACTCGGCGCTGCAGTCGATCAGTCAGGGCATAAGCATTGTCGACCGGGATCTGAACATCGTCGCCTGGAATCAGGAATACCAGCGCATGTTTCGCTACCCCGAGGGCATGTTGCAGGCAGGTCAGCCAGTGGAGGCCCTGTTGCGTTACAACGCCTTGAAAGGCGAGTTGGGCGAGGGCGAGGTTGAAGAACTGGTGCAACGACGCCTCGGTCATCTCAAAGCTGGCTCTTCGTATCGGATTGAGCGCAAGCGGCCGGATGGCAGTTACCTTGAAATTCAGGGCAACCCCATGCCGGATGGGGGTTACATTTCCGTCTATTCCGACATCACCGACCGGCGGCGTATTGAGGACCAACTGCGACGCAGTAATGACCTGCTGGAAGAAAAAGTCTCCGAGCGAACCGAGGCGTTGCAACTGACCAATACTGAACTGGAAAAAGCCAACACCAATAAAACCCGCTTTCTGGCTGCCGCCGGGCATGATCTGGTGCAACCGCTGAATTCCGCTGCGCTGTTTGCGGCCAGTCTGCAAGCCAAGTTACGACGTCTGGAGCAGACGCCAGAGCTGCTCAGTCTGGCCGAGCAGATCGAACGCTCTCTGCACTCGGCCGATAACTTGCTGGGCGAGTTGCTGGAAATCTCCAAGCTGGATTCGCACATCATTCATCCCACCCCGGAGACCATTTCCCTGGCCAGTGTGTTGGCGTCCCTGCACGAGGAGTTTGATGTACTGGCGCAAGAAAGGGGCATTCACCTGACCTTTGTCAGAACCTCGCTTTGGGTACGCAGTGATGCCCGCCTGTTGCGGCGCATGCTGCAAAACCTGCTCAGTAATGCCTTGCGCTACAGCCAGCGTGGCCGGGTTACTCTGGGTGTGCGCCGCCAGGGTGCTCGTTGCCGCATTGAGGTTTGGGATACAGGCCCGGGTTTGACCGATAAGCAGCAAACCGAAGTCTTCGAGGAGTTTCACCGGCTACCGGATACTCAGAGTGAAGAGCGCGGTCTTGGCTTGGGCCTGGCCATCGTGCGGCGTCTGTCGGTGTTGCTGGAGCACCCGGTGACGGTGCGCAGTGAGCTGGGGCGGGGTAGTGTGTTTGGCATAGAACTGCCACTGGTAGCGGCTGGCCAAACCACAGGCAAGTCTGCCGTGCCAGCCGCCGGGTCGCACCAGGGTTACCATATTCTTTGTGTCGACAACGAAATTCAGATTGTTGAAGGCATGAACAGCTTGCTGGCCGAATGGGGCTTCAGCGTCTCGGTAGCCAGCCAGCCAGAGCAAGCCTGGCAATTGGCCTGTGAGCAAAAGCCGGATCTGATCGTAATGGATTATCATCTGGATCAGACACTGACCGGGCTCAGTGTGCTGGAGGACTGGCACAACCGGGGCCTGGCTGACCTGCCGGTAATCATGATCACCGCCGATTACACCGAGGAAGTCCGCCAGGCGATTGAGAAAAGGGGGTATCGATTGCTCAAAAAGCCGGTAAGGCCTCTGCAATTGCGGGCCTTGCTGGCGTCTTTGTTGAGGTAGCTGGCGCTCTTCGGTTTAGCGTGTTCCTCAGATGTAATTAATTCGTCCTACTCAGGCACTTCTAAATACTGGTTATACATGGCCGCCTGGGTGCGGTTGTAGAGATTGAGCTTGCGGAAAATTTCGGAGACGTGGGTCTTGATCGTGGTTTCCTTGACGCTGAGCTCGTAGGCGATTTGCTTGTTCAGATAGCCGCGGGCGATCAGCGCCAGCACGTGTTGCTGCTTGGGGGTCAGGCTAGCGAGCTTGGTGATAGCGTCAACGTCTTCGTCGATGTTGTGATTGTCGGCCTGATGGTTGGCCGGGAAGTAACCTTTGCCGCTGATCAGCGCCTGCAGTGCTGCCACCAATTGTTCCAGTGACAGTGATTTGGGCAAGTAGCCCAGGGCACCGGTGGCTTTAACATGGGCGACGGTTCTGCTGGCTTCATTGGCAGTGATGACCGCCACGGCGACTTCGGGAAAACGGGTGCGAATCTGGATCAGGCCGAGCAACCCTTCGCTGCCGGGCATCTTCAGATCCAGTAGCAGCAAGTCAGTGGCACCGTTTTCCAGATGGTTCAGGGTCGAATCCAACGTGTCGGTCTGCTCAATGGTGACCGGGGTGCCGGTGTTGGACAGGGCTTCGGACAGCGCATTACGGAACAACGGATGGTCGTCAGCGATCAGTATTTGAAGGGTATCTGTCATGGCATTCACAGCGTTGGTGTTGTCGTTTTTATTGGCTGGTAGTGTAGCACTTTAAGGTGGGAGTTCAGTGCCGGAGCGGGCAACCTCCTCCTAAGGGAGGAGGCGGTTAACTGGCCTTGGTGGTGGTTGCTTCTTCGTCTCGAAGGCTTCAGACGTCTGTGCCTGAGGCTGGTGGAGAGAGGGCTGTTGGGTCAGTGCCAGAATTGAATGTCGAGATTTTTCCCATAAAAAAACCCGCCGAAGCGGGTTTTTTAGTTTCAGCCAGCTGTTTAAGCCGCTGAAGTCGCAATAACCGAATCGGCCGCTTTAATGAAATCTTCCATCTTGTCGAAGTTCAGGTAGCGGTAAATGTCCGCTGACATGCTGTCGATCTTGTTGGCGATTTCAAGGTACTCGGCGGCTGTTGGCAGCTTGCCACTCAAGGCGGCAATGGCGGCCAGTTCAGCCGAGGCCAGGTAGACGTTGGCGCCGTCGCCCAGGCGGTTGGGGAAGTTCCGCGTGGAGGTGGATACCACGGTCGATTTGGCCGCTACCCGTGCCTGGTTACCCATGCACAGTGAACAACCCGGCATTTCGGTGCGGGCACCGGCACGGCCAAAGATGTTGTAGTAGCCTTCTTCCATCAACTGAGCCTGGTCCATCTTCGTCGGTGGGGAAACCCACAGGCGAGTGGCGATCGGCGCGTTGTGGGCGTCGAGCAGCTTGCCGGCGGCGCGGAAGTGACCGATGTTGGTCATGCACGAACCGATGAAGACTTCGTCAATTTTCTCACCGGCCACGTCTGACAGGGTGCGGGCATCGTCCGGATCGTTCGGGGCGCAGAGAATCGGCTCTTTAATCTGGTCCATGTCGATTTCGATGGTGGTGTGGTACTCGGCGTCTTTGTCGGCACGCATCAGGTTCGGGCTGGCCAGCCACTCTTCCATCGCTTTGGCGCGGCGTTCCAGGGTACGGGCATCGCCGTAACCGTTGGAGATCATCCAGCGCAGCATAACGACGTTGGAACGCAGGTATTCGGCGACCGAGTCTTCACCCAGGGTGATGGTGCAACCGGCGGCAGAACGCTCGGCAGAAGCATCGGAAAGCTCGAAGGCCTGCTCAACGGTCAGTTCTTCCAGACCTTCGATTTCCAGAATCCGACCGGAGAAGACGTTCTTCTTGCCCTTCTTCTCGACGGTCAGGTGGCCTTCTTTGATGGCGGCGTAAGGAATCGCATGCACCAGGTCGCGCAGGGTGATGCCAGGCTGACGCTTGCCCTTGAAGCGCACCAGTACCGATTCCGGCATGTCCAGCGGCATAACGCCGGTGGCAGCGGCAAAGGCGACCAGACCGGAACCGGCCGGGAAGGATATGCCCATTGGGAAACGGGTGTGGGAGTCGCCACCGGTACCGACGGTATCGGGCAGCAGCATGCGGTTCAGCCAGGAGTGAATGATGCCATCGCCCGGGCGCAGAGACACGCCACCGCGGTTCTTGATGAAGTCGGGCAGGGAGTGCTGGGTTTCGATGTCGACCGGCTTAGGGTAGGCCGCTGTGTGACAGAACGACTGCATCACCAGGTCGGTTGAGAAGCCGAGACACGCCAGGTCTTTCAGTTCATCACGGGTCATCGGGCCGGTGGTGTCCTGGGAGCCGACGGTGGTCATTTTCGGTTCGCAATACTGGTTCGGGCGCACGCCTTCAAGGCCGCAGGCTTTACCTACCATTTTTTGCGCCAGTGTATAGCCTGCTTTGCTATCGGCTACCGCGCCCGGACGGCGGAATACGGTGCTTGGTTCAAGGCCCATGGCTTCGCGAGCACGGTCAGTCAGGCCACGGCCGATGATCAGCGGGATACGGCCACCGGCACGTACTTCATCGAGCAGTACCTGGGTGTTCAGTTCGAATTCGGCAATGACCTTGCCATCGCGCTCGACTTTACCGGCGAAGGGGTAAACGTCGATCACGTCGCCCATGTTCAGTTCGTTAACGTCGACTTCGATCGGCAGGGCGCCTGAGTCTTCCATGGTGTTAAAGAAGATGGGGGCAATTTTGTTACCCAGTACGAAACCACCGGTGCGCTTGTTCGGCACAAATGGCATATCTTCGCCGGTGTGCCACAGTACGGAGTTGGTGGCCGATTTACGCGAGGAGCCGGTGCCGACTACATCACCCACCAGAGCAATGGAGTGGCCTTTTTCTTTCAGCTTTTCGATTTGCTGAATCGGGCCGATTTCGCGTTCTTTGTCTGGTGTGAGGCCGTCGCGACTTAACTTGTACATGGCCAGGGCGTGCAGCGGGATATCCGGGCGCGACCAGGCGTCCTGCGCGGGTGACAGATCATCGGTGTTGGTCTCACCGGTTACTTTGAATACCGTTAAAGTCAGTTTTTCCGGAACGTCGGGCTTGTTCAGGAACCATTCGGCATCGGCCCAGGATTGCATGACGCTTTTGGCCGCGGCGTTGCCAGCTTTCGCCAGTTCGTCAACATCGTGGAAGGCATCGAACACCAGCAGGGTGTGCTTCAGTTCTTCGGCAGCGGCTGCAGCCAGTTTGTCGTCAGTCAGCAGGCCAACCAGGGTTTCGATGTTGTAACCGCCCTGCATGGTGCCTAGCAGTTGTACCGCTTCGGCCGCATCGATCAATGGGCACTCGGCTTCGCCTTTGGCGACGGCCGACAGGTAAGCGGCTTTTACATAGGCGGCTTCGTCTACGCCGGGTGGCACCCGATTGACAATCAGGTCTTTGATGTAAGCTTCTTCACCCGCAGGAGGGTTCTTCAGCAGTTCCACCAGCGCGGTTACCTGATCGGCGGTCAGCGGCTTGGCGGGGATGCCAAGAGCAGCGCGCTCTTCGACATGTTTACGATAGGCTTCTAGCACGGTTAATTCTCCAACAGTGAAGGGGTTGAGGCGTGTCGACACCGGCAAGGCGATGGGTTGCCTGAAACACCGGGCGTTTACGTCAACAACCGGGACTGGCTGAGCATAAGCGAGGCGCAGTTTAGTGAAAAACGGCTCAAAAGTTAAGTAATGGTACCTTATACCCTGTATTCATGGGGTGAATAGTGGGTCGGTGGCAGGGAAATCCATCTGGTCGGCTTCCACCAAGCTCAACTCCAGTTTATCACCCTCAATTTTGGCGATGGCCACCACCAACGGCTGGTTCAGCATAAAGCTTTGATTCTCTCCCTTCATCATCATGCGCAGCGGATCGTAACTCAGTTTTTTCTTCTGGCTGCGCAGGTCGATAAAGCCGGCGGCGCCGTTGTCATTGAGCTGGGCGATGATGCCGCCTGAGTTAATATGTACGACAGTGGCCTGCCAAGTTTGCTCGGGTTGTTTGCTCAGCCATTCCAGGCGCAGGCGGTTTTCGACTTCGTTGGCGGCTTTGCGGCTGTTGCCCAGGCGGTTGTTGAGGTCGTCCGTCAGCCCGACAGGCAAGGTGAAGGGCTGACCCGCCAGTTTGGCGTGGATCAGGCGGTGCAGCGCGAGATCGGTGTATTTTCGGATGGGGCTGGTGACCGTGGTGTATTGGTCGAAGCCCAGGCCGAAGTGGGGTGCTGCGGTGGTTGACCACGCGCCTCGTTCCAGCCGCTTGAGCAGAACGTTTTGCAAGGGGAAGTCTTCAATCGCACGGGCGGCCCGAAGGATGGTTTTAAAGCCTTCCGGGTCATGGCCATCGGTGTCGGCGACATCTGTGGCGAACTCGCGCAGCAGGCCTTTGAGCTCTTCTTCGCGATCGGGCCGGAAGCCTGCGTGGGTCATGAACAAGGCACTGTCTTCGGCCAGCCAGGCGGCAGCAATGCGATTGACGGCGAGCATGCTTTCTTCGACCAGGCTGTTCGCTATATTGCGTTCTTCTTTGACCACACCGGTTACGTTTAACTGCTCATCGACTTTTACACGGTAGTCGGGCCGTTCCTGCATGATCAGGGCGTTGTTTTTGCGCCAGTCAAACAGGGCGTGGCAGCATTGTTTGAGGGTTTCCAGGTGCCAGTGTGCAGCGGGTATGGGTTCGGCGCCGTCGAGCCATTCGCTGACTTGCTGATAGCTGAGCTTGGCGGTACTGCGAATCACCGAGGGGGTGATGGCCAGCTTGCTCAGGCTGCCGTCGGTGGCAACGCGGATATGAAACACCAGGGCCAGCCGGTCTGCATTAGGTACCAGAGAGCACAGCTCGTTGGCCAGCCGTTCGGGCAGCATACTGATAGGCCGACCAGGCAGGTAAGTAGTGGTCAGTCGCTGTCGGGCTTCTGTTTCGAGCGGTGAATCAGTATTGAACCAGGCTGCAGGGTCGGCAATGGCAACGCGCAGCAACCAGCCGTCGTCGGTCACTTCGGCGTAGAGGGCGTCGTCCATGTCTTTGGTGGAGGCGTTATCGATGGTGACGAAGGGGATGTCGCGCAAGTCGGTACGGTCTGCGCTGGCCGCTTCAATTAACGCCTCATCCAAAGCCTCGGCCGCTGCCAGTGTGTCGGCTGAAAAATCCCGAGGTAACTGGTGCTTTTCGGTGGCAATAGCGTGCCAGGTACCAGGTTCTTCCTCGCTGCCGATCACGTCGACAACCTCTGCCTGCGCTTTGCCTGTTTCCCAGGGGTGGCGCGTGACCTTGGCTTTTACCCATTGGCCATTGGCGGCATCCGCCGTCTTTTTAGGCGGTACAAACAGCCACTTTGCATGTCCGATCACTTCAGGCTCGACGCCCTGGGCTTTGCCGCGAACGACATAACGGCCCATAAAGGCGGTCAGAGGGGATGACACCAGCTTTACCAGGTCGGCGTTGACCTTGCCTTCGGCCGTTTCCACGATGGTGAACTCGACTTCATCGCCCGGAAACACCTTTGCCATGGCATCGGGTGGTAGAAAGTATTCGGTGGCATCAGCGGCGATGACGAAGCCGAAGCTGCGACCGGTGCCTTTTACGGTGCCACGCATAACGAGCGGTTCGGGCGTGGTGGACTTGATGTCGCTTTTCAGAGATTGCAGCTGGGCGAGGGCATTGGCATCGAGCATAGAGGACCTGAATCGAGTTCGCATTTCATTGTGGGCGCGCAGTATAACGGAAACGGTCGGCTTTTTGATAAGCTAGTGGGGTAAAATTCAAGGAAGCTGTTATGGCGGATATTCGATCACTGGACGCGGCCCGCAAGCAGGCGCGGAAGAAAATAGCCAAGGCGACTACCCTGTGCAAGCATGGCCATCACCGCTGGGAGGTCGATAACCAGCCGCAGTTCGAGGTGAAAGCCGGGAAGCTGGTGACCCGGTACCGGTGTAGTCGTTGTGGCGAGGTTCAGGTTAAGGCTCGGTGACCCGCTCGTTTAGTTTGACCAGCGATCCAAGTTCGTCAGAAAGGTTCTGGCACGCTCGGCATTGGCCTGCAACTCGGCGTCATTAGGGGTGAGGGTCAGTGCCTCTTCCCAGACAGCCAGTGCTTCACCCAGAAAACCCTGGCTGTAGAGCAACTCACCCCGTTCTTTGAGCAGGGCCGACTCGCTGGTCAGGCGGCTGTCGAGTTGCTCGCGCATGGGCTGGGCTTTTTCCCGGTCGAGCTCGGTCATTTCATTGAGCAGGCGCCTGGCTCCAGCGAGATCGTTCAGGCCCAGGCTCTGTGCAAAGGCGTTTTCCAATTGTGGCCACTGCTGATCGGCCACTACAGTTTTCTGGCTTCTGGCTTGTTGGCGTTCCGACTGCTGGGCTTGCTGAATGCTGCTCAGTAATTCCTGGCTCAACTCATTCGGAGACAGGCGGTTGGACAGCGACAATGCCTGCACCGCACTGAATGAATCGTCCTCGTACAATGCCTGCTTGCCGATGACATAGAGCTCTCTTGAGAGGGTCTTCAAATCCTGTTGGAAGACGCGATAGCGTTGCTGGGCAAAGAAATTATTGGGTGTGGCTTTGAGTAAATTTTCCTCACTGGTGCGAGTTGCCAGTAAATAACGGGCTCTGGCCATCAAAATAGAGGTCTCATTGCGGTCGATGCTGCTGAGGCGGCGCTCCTCATATTCACCTCGCTGGGCTTGCAACTCCGGTGCGCCCGGCAGGTTGCCCAGCCCGGTATCCAGAACCGCAATCGCGGCAGCCCAGTCGGCTTCTGCTTCATACTCACTGGCCAAGTCCAGTTGCTCTTCGATGTAGGCTGAGCGCTTGCTTTCGATAATGCCACTGCGTTGGCGCAGCTCCGGGTAGGACTCATGTTCCGGATTCATCGCATTGATGGTCGCCAGCGCTTTGTCGTACTGGTGGTTCTCGACCCAGGTGTCAATCTGTTCATTCACATTGCTTTGTTGTGCATAGAACTGAACACAGCCGCTTAGCAAGAGGGCGGCCACAAGGGTGGTTAGTCGTTTCATGATTGCGACTCCCGAATGGCAGGGTCTGTGTCCGCCTCTTCGGAGGCGGCGGATTTTTCGGTACTGGCACCATTGCTGGGCTCTGGAGTGGGAGGCGTAATCCAGGCGTCAACGGTCAATACGTCGATGGCACTCTGGAACCCTTTTATTTGCTGTGACTGTGTCCTGTGGGTGAGCAGAGAATGACGTTGGTTCAGCAACGCGTGGAAATTACCATCGGTAACCACCTGCCCACAGTCGGCCAGATCGCACAGCCGAGACGCCAGATTGGCGGGCTCGCCAATCACTGTATACTGCATGCGCTCGTGGGAACCCAGCAAACCAGCCAGCACCGTGCCGCCACTGACCCCGATGCGTATGTTGAGGCAGGGCTCCTGGTTTTGAGCCCGGGTATGGTTCATGGCGGCGATGCGGTCGCGAATCTGCAGGGCGCATTCCATGGCATGGTAGCGGTGTTCGGGGTCGGATTGCGGGCAACCGAACACCAGCATCGCGCAGTCGCCGATGTATTTATCGACGTTGCCGTGGAATTCGTGGCATGTATCGGCGAATTCAGTGAAATAAAGGTTGAGGACTTCGGCGGTTTCCTCCGGGTGACGACCTTCGCTGAAGGCGGTGTAGCCGACCAGATCGACAAACAGAATGCTGGCGTCAACCCGTTTGCCTTCGCGCGCGAGCTCGACGTTATCCTGAACCATGTAGCGAGCTGCGACCGGGTTACTGACAAAGCGTGAGAACAGCACTTCAACTCGTTGCTTCTGTTCCAACTCGGCTGACATGTGATTGAATGACTGCGTCAGATCACTGAATTCACCCCGGTGTTGACCACGTATCCGGAAGCCATAATGGCCCGATTCAATAGCCCGGGTGCCTTCAATGAGATCGCGCACGGGTTTGCCCAAAGACTGTCCAAGGCGAATAGCGAACAGGGTGATCGACAGCACCAACAGGCAGACCACGACCACCCCGGAGCGAATAATGGAGCGTTGCCCGGCAATCATCTCGGAACGGTCTAGCCCCACCCAGGCAGCGCCACCACTGACACCCCGAAACACAACCGGGGAGTAAAACCAGACTGTATTGTTGCCAGCTTCAATCTGGCCCTGGCTGCGATATGCCCGGTCCGGGTTGACGTTCGGCAAGGTTGCGCCTGCCTCCGCCAGAACTTCTCCATCCCGGTTAACGACACTGGCGGCTACAACGGACGGTTGATCACTGAGTGAAAACACCAGACTGGCGAGGCTGAGTTGGTCTTCAGTGAACACCAGTTCAACCGAGGCGGCGGCCAGCTGCGACGACAGGCTGTTCCCGGTATCCACAAACTGGGTCTGCATCATGGAGAACTGCCGGAATACCAGCGTATAGCCAAGAATGCAGGAAGCTAATAGCACCAGCATGCTCATGATCAGCGCTAGTTTATGTCCAAAATGCCATTTCATCAGGGTTCCACATTGTATCCTGGTTGTTTTCGTTTGAACGCGACTATGTCATGTTGTCGCCAAATATTACCATGCCCAGTTGCTTCAAGTGAGCCCATAACCGTCGCACAAACTCACGGTTCGGCGTTTGGGTATCCGGTACTCGGCCGGTCGCCAAAATTAAACCCCGCTTAATTGAAGGCTGAGACGTTGCGCAGGCTAATAGTGACCTTTGTCACATTCTAGAGGCGTTAACTTCTACATAGTGCCTTATATTAGCTGAACTGTGCGTCAGTTAACGTTAAAGGTGGGCTGAAAGCCTGTAATGGCGGGCCTAAAGCCGTTAGAATGGTCGAATGATTGAATCTTTCTCACTAGTCTCTTTCTTTCAGGCTTGCCAATGGGGTGTCGCCTTTCTGTTTGTACCGCTGGTCTGTTGGTACGAATGGTCACGCTCGTCTGTTTTTTGCCGCTGGTGCGCCCTGCTCAGCGGTTATGCGGTGCAGTTTGGCCTGATTGTCCTTCTGGTGGATTCCGGTTTTGAGATGTCTACTGTCATCCTGTTCGGGTCAATCTCGGCCTATGCCTGGATCAAACTGATGACCGGGTGGCTGCCAACGGGCCGAAAAGCCTCCGCATAACGCCTCTTGTTCGACTCCAGCCTACACATTTAACCAGTAAGCCGTTACATTGCGATGGCTGTGGCGGGCTCGTTTTGTCGAGCCGGTATTAGTCAATGTTCGTTTTAGAGGTCTGACGTCAGATGGATATGGAAACACTGGTCAGTTGGGTGACCAGCGCTTTAAATCTCGGTATGGATCATACCTGGATTATTCAGGTCTTCGTCATCGTATTGCTGACCACACTGGTTAGTTTTGCCGTTAAGAAGGTATTCGACAAGCTGGAGCAAACAGCCAAAAAGTCGAACACCTTTTGGGATGACCTCTTGATTGGTGCCGCGCGCAAACCGATACGACTGTTCATCTGGCTAAACGGTCTGCTGCTGGCGACCGATGTAGTACGAAGTGTGTCGAATGAACCGATTTTCGATTTTGTAGACCCGGTTCGCTCCGTCACCTTCGTGCTGGTGTTTGCCTGGTTTATGGTCAGCTTTATTCGCAAGGGTGAGGAAATGGTTCAGGATCCGAACCATGCATCAAAGCCCATGGATGCGACCACGGCTTCGGCTCTGGGCAAGCTGATGCGCCTTTCCGTGTTAATAACGTCGGCTCTCGTGGTATTGCAAAGCCTGGGTTTCAGCGTTTCCGGGGTACTGGCTTTTGGTGGTATTGGCGGTATCGCGGTGGGTTTTGCCGCCAAAGACTTGCTGGCCAACTTCTTCGGTGGCCTGATGATCTATCTGGATCAGCCATTTCGGGTGGGCGACTGGGTTCGCTCACCGGATCAGGATATCGAAGGCACGGTTGAAAACATTGGCTGGCGACTGACGCGCATCAGAACCTTCGACAAAAGACCCATTTATGTGCCCAATGCGACCTTTACCAATATCACGGTCGAGAACCCATCGCGCATGTTCAATCGGCGTATATACGAAAACATTGGCGTGCGTTACAGCGATGCTGGGAAGGTGGCCGCCATTGTCACCGACGTTGAAGCCATGCTGAGAGAGCACGAGGCGATTGATCAGGATCAACTGTTGATGGTGCACCTGAACAAATTCGCGGCATCATCGATTGAATTTTTCATCTACACCTTTACCAAAACGGTGGTGTGGAAAGAGTTTCATGAGATTAAACAGGACATTCTGCTTAAAATCATCGACATCGTCGAAAGCCATGACGCCGAGTTTGCGTTCCCGACTCAAACCATTCACATGGCCGAGTCCGAGTCCGAGTCCGAGTCCGAATCTGAGTCTGAGCCTGAGAGTGGCAAGTAGTATTCTTGCTTGATAGCCGCCGGCCTTCAGGCGGGCTATTAAGCGTGGTTAATCCTGTGCCTGGACGTAAAGCCGCAGCATGCCTGCAAAGGTGTCCGGGTGGGTTCTTTCGAAGGCTTCCCAGTCATTCAGGTTGGTCATGGCTTGGCGCTGATTCTTTACGCTGGCCAGGAACGCATGGCGACCCGTTCCCGAGCCAGCCACCAGAATCCTGATGGTTCCCATATTGAAAAACTGCGGAGCTCTGAACCCCCGTTTTTATATGGTAAGCCTCTGAAAATAAAGGCATTATCAGGTTTGTGGCGCGTTCTTTGGCACCGACGTAGGTTTGACAGCTCGATAAACCGCGTCTTCACTGCTTCAATACAGTCAAATTCCTGACGTGGAACGTCGGGCTTGGTGCCATCTCAGCCGTTTTGATGTGAGGGAATGTTCACAATGTGGCGTGAAATTAAGCTCCTGGTAGTTGACGATGATGATCAGCGTCGCCGGGACATTAAGGTAATTCTGGATTTTTTGGGTGAAGTGAATGTCAGTCTCGGCAGTGAGAACTGGCGGGCACAGGCCATCGCTGAGTTGGGAGGAAGCGAAGAGCTGATTGCTGTGGTCGTAGGCGCCACTCAGTTGTCGCTCGCCCGCATGGTGCAGGCCGTAGCCGACTGGGATGAAGGTTTGCCAGTGATTCTGATATCCGAGCACCCTGAGTATGAATTGCTCGACGATAGCCTGCGCCATCGGGTAATTGCCCGACTCTCTATGCCGCCAACTTATAATAAGCTGCTCGATACGTTACATCGCGCTCAGATGTACCGTGAACAATTTGACCTGACCCGAGGCCGGGGCCAGCGCCGGGAGGTTAATCTGTTCCGATCTCTGGTGGGTACCAGCCGGGGAGTGCAGCAAGTCCGGGAGATGATGACTCAGGTGGCGGACAAAGAAGTGACCGTCATGATCCAGGGCGAGAGTGGCACCGGCAAGGAAGTGGTCGCGCGTAACCTCCATTACAGCTCACATCGGCGTCACAAGCCGTTCGTGCCGGTTAACTGCGGGGCCATTCCTTCTGAGTTGATCGAAAGCGAGTTGTTTGGCCATGAGAAAGGCGCCTTTACCGGAGCCATTACCTCCCGTGCAGGCCGGTTTGAGATGGCTGAGGGTGGTACTCTGTTTCTCGATGAAATCGGGGATTTACCGCTTAATATGCAGGTAAAACTGCTGCAGGTATTACAAGAGCGGACCTTCGAACGGGTGGGTGGCAATAAAGCCTTTCATTGCGATATCCGGGTCATTGCGGCTACCCATCGTAATCTGGAGCAGATGATTGAGGAAAACACCTTTCGTGAAGACCTCTACTATCGCCTTAATGTCTTCCCGATCGAGATGCCGCCGCTGCGTGAGCGTTCAGAAGATGTTCCGGTTTTATTGAACGAACTGATCGCTCGATTGGAGAGCGAAAAGCGCGGCTCGATTCGCTTCAACTCCGCAGCGGTGATGTCGCTGGTTCGGCACGACTGGCCCGGTAACGTTCGTGAGATGGCGAATCTGGTTGAGCGACTGGCGATCATGCACCCTTACGGTGTAGTCGGGGTACAGGAACTGCCGTTGAAGTACCGGCACGTAGATGACGATGACGAGTCCTCAATGTCGCTCCCGACCCTGCCAGAGTCTGAATCGTTCAGCATGACCCATTCGGAGCAGGCTGCGTTGTTGCCGGTGAATGGTCTTGATTTGAAGGAGTATTTGACCGAACTCGAGCGCAATCTTATCCAGCAAGCGCTGGATGATGCCCAGGGTGTTGTTGCCCGGGCCGCCGAAAAGCTCCACATTCGGCGCACGACGCTGGTTGAGAAAATGCGCAAATATAAAATTAACAAGCGCGAAACCTTGGACTGATCACTCACGCCATACCGATTCTCCCGGTATTTCTGCCAGAACCCTGCGTTACAAACTGGCGAGCATGCGGGAAATTGGTATGGATGTGGATGGAGCCATTGCGGGAATTCGTTAGTGGTGCCGAAGAAATTTTTACTTTCTAGTTAACTCGCTGATTAACAAGGATTGCCAGGCACGTCTACTGAAGGTCGTTAGGCCGCAGGGACGCGGTCTTTGAGCGGGTTCACGGCGTACCTTCAGTAGACGTGCCTGGTGATCCGTTTGGCACTGTAGTAAAGGGTGGTGCCTGCTGGATCAACCTCAGGGGCTATTTTTTCTACTACACCAGCGAGCTTTTCTTCGACAGCCAGTGTTCGTATTCTTCCTGGTTCAGGGGCCGCGCTTCATCTTCCAGCATGACGGGAATGCCGTCGCGAATTGGGTAGGCGAGTTTGGCCGCGGTTGAAATCAATTCTTCTTTTTCCCGGTCGAGTTGCAAGGATGCCTTGGTGACCGGGCATACCAGGATGTTAAGCATTTGTTTATCGATCATCATCGGGGTGGCCCTCGTGGGTGCAGTCCGTTTTGTGTTTGGCAATGTCCTGCGGGTTGTCGCCATTCGTCATCGGGTCATCATAGTCTGGTAACGGTACGCCCGGTACCGGATCAATACCGCCTTCACAACCAGGGTGGCAGCGGGCGATACGTTTTATGGCCAGCCAACTGCCTTTTAATGCGCCATGATGCTGCAAAGCGATCAATGCATACTCCGAACAGGTCGGGTAATACCGGCAGCGCGGCCCCAGCAGCGGGCTGATGGCCAGGCGGTAGAATTTTACAAGGGCGATCAGCGGCCATTTCAGCACGCTGTCGGTTCCGGTTGGCTTACCCTGTTCAGGCTTCGCGAGACCATTGTGTGCCTTCGCGGGTGTCCTGAATAAGGATACCTGCCTGTTTCAGTTCATCTCTAATCTCATCGGCCCGGCCAAAGTCTTTGGCTTTTTTGGCGTCCAGCCGTTGCTGGATCAGGTCTTCAATATCGGCGGGTTGCAGCCCTGTCTGTTGCTGGCCGTGAAACCAGGTCAGCGGGTTTTGCTGTGCGATGCCCAGAATCCCGGTAACGGCCAGTAACTCGCCTTTGAGTCGGGCTTGCTCAGCGACATCCGTCGTTTTGAAAAAACGGCCGGTCAGATCGTACAGGGCGGCGATGGCTCTGGGCGTATTGAGGTCATCCAGCAGAGCCTGAACGGCGTCGAGTGAGGACAGGTCATCTGGCATGACCGGGTCCAGATCCTGACTATCGCGCAACACGGTGTAGAGCCGGTCCAGCGTCTGTCGGCTCTGACTCAACAGTTGTTCCGACCAGTTCAGGTTGGAGCGGTAATGCGATGACAATAGCGTCAGACGCACTACTTCACCCGGTTGTTCGTTCAGCACATCCCGCAAGACGGTAAAATTGCCCAGCGACTTGGACATCTTCTCGCCTTCCACATCCAGCATGGCGTTGTGTACCCAATACCGGGCGTAGCCCTGGCTGTCTGGAACGCAGCACAGACCCTGGGCCATTTCGTTCTCATGGTGCGGGAAGATCAGATCGCTGCCGCCGCCGTGAATATCGATGGTGTCACCCAGGTGCGCCATGATCATGGCGGTGCACTCGATGTGCCAGCCGGGCCGACCCCGGCCCCAGGGGCTGTCCCAGCCGGGCAGGTCTTCGGTGGAGGGTTTCCAGAGTACGAAATCCATCGGGTGGCGTTTGTAGTCGGCGATCTCGACCCGGGCACCGGCCATCATGTCGTCTATATTGCGGCGCGACAGGCGGCCATAGTCTTTCATCGAATCGACCGCGAACAGCACATGACCCTCGGCGGCGTAGGCATGGCCCCGGTCGATCAGACGTTCAA
This sequence comes from Saccharospirillum sp., assembly GCF_040881935.1. Lineage (NCBI taxonomy): Bacteria > Pseudomonadati > Pseudomonadota > Gammaproteobacteria > Oceanospirillales > Saccharospirillaceae > Saccharospirillum > Saccharospirillum sp. The sequence goes on from NZ_JBBECH010000046.1 coordinate 79,028, forward strand.
TGATGTCGATGATCTGCGGGATGTGCTCGGTCGCGCGCGGCTGTAGCGTGGGTTCCAGGTTGCCCAACGCCGCCATGTCGCCCTGATAGGCGGTAGCGTAGGTGTCGGCGAAGGCCTTGATGTCGACGCCTTCGGCTTTGGCACTGGCGTTGATTTTGTCGTCAATATCGGTCAGGTTGCGGGCGAAAATGACGTTTGAAAACTGGGTTTTCAGTACCCGATACAGCAGATCAAACACCACGGCCGAGCGGCCATTGCCGACGTGAATGTAGTTGTAGACGGTTGGGCCGCAGGCGTAAAACGTCACTCTGTTCGGGTCGAGCGGCACAAAGAGTTCTTTTTTGCCAGACAGGGTGTTGTAAACAGTCAGCGTCATCTGCGGTTCCGAAGCTCTCTTGAGTGATTCAATGAATGTAGGGTGATAGCGGGCAGTGTAACACCGCAGCGTCAGGTGGTCATGAGCCGGATTCTGCGATGGCGCCTTTCATCACGCCTTCAAAGGCACGCACGCGCCAACGGTCATGTGGGTACTCCGCAGCCAGACTATTGGCCAGGTGAGCGGCGATCAGTTCAACCGTGGTGTCGGTTTTGAGGGTTTCGGTTCGTGCCTGTGGCAGCCAGACATCAAAACGGCCCTGTTCAGCGTCGTAACCAACATGGACCAGGTCAGAATTGGAGGATGGGTAAGTCACGATGTCTTCTTCAGTGATCAGATAGATGTCCTGAAAGCGTTCCGCCCAATCGCGTTCCACCTCGGTATCACGTTGTCCATTGCGAAAAATTTCGATGCGCGACCGGTGCCCGTGGCAAATTCGCTGGCAATCACCCTGGTGCTTTTTCAAGCCGTGCGAATAATGGTAAAACAGGCCGTCAATGCTTTCACTGCGCAAGCGCAACACAACCTGAGAAACGTTGTCGGGCACCAGTGTATTGAGATGGGCTTCCAGCGTTGGCCGCACGGTGTCGATGCTGATGTCGTCGGTCTCGACCAGGTACACGGCTTCCCGGGGCGACTGGTACTGAAACCTAAGAGTTCCCCCGGGGTTGTGGTATTGAGCCTGAATGCGTTCACCGTTGTCGGTCTCCTGCAAGCTGAGCCCGGGCAATTTCGCTGGCAGTACAAGGGTGTGATCCATCCCGGAATCGAGTGCGGCTTTAAGTAGCTTTTTGACGTGGCCAAAATCGAACACCATGCCTTCTTCATTGAGTTCGCCCACCAACTCAACGTCGACAATCCAACTTTCGCCCACCACGCCGCGCGTCGGGTGAAAATAGCTGAAGTCCAATACGGTCAGGTTGTCTACGAAAAGGCGGCTCATTGTGGGTCCGGTCGGGAAAAGGGCGCGTATTTTAGCAGTAAAAGACGTGGGACATGAAGGGACGTGGAACATGAACAGACGCAACACACTAAAGGACGCAAAACATGAACTGACGTGAAACACGAAGGGACGCGAACAGGAAAAGACGTTAAAACCGTTAAATACAGCCAATCTTGTGCGTCTTTCAGTGTTTTACGTCTTTTAGTGTGTCGCGTCCCTTCATGTTCTGCGTCTTTCAATGTCCTGCGTCGTTCGATGTTTTGCGTCCCCTTCCCCATAAGCTAGACTTTCCCCAAACCCTCCGGGAAACCTGCCGTGAAAAAAGTCGACCCCTGGCTTGAAGCCGGGCTTAAGGCGCGGGAAATGCGCAAAAGCCTGGGCTATTCCTACCTGGCTGCTGATGACATTATCCGTAGCATGCGCGCTCTGCGTGAGGCTTTGCCCAAAGCAGACGGCGCCAAGACCCTGCCTACGCCTACGGTTGAGGAGGAGCCTGATAGCTGACGTCGGTGATCCAGTACTCGCAATCACCCTTTGGCGTCTGCACTCTAATCTCGTCGTCGATGGTTTTTTTCAGCAACGCTCGCGCCATGGGCGAATCGATGCTGATGTAGAGCGGGTCGAGGTCGAATTCGTCCGGACCAACCAGGCGCATTACCCTGGGCACCTCATCTTCATCGACAACCCGTACCCAGGCACCAAAGAAGACCCGGCTCTGGTCATCGGGCAGGGTGGCCACTACCTGGAGTGATTCCAGCCGCTTGGTTAAAAAGCGCACCCGGCTGTCGATCTGGCGCAGTCGCTTTTTGCCGTAAATGTATTCGGCGTTTTCCGATCGGTCTCCCTGTTTGGCAGCGTCTGACACTTCCTGAGTTACCAGCGGGCGTTCCACATGCCACAGTTCGTGCAGTTCGGCGCGCATTCTGGCTTCGCCTTCCGGCGTGATGTAGGGGCTGCTGCGTGGACGCGGTGGTCGGTAGCGGCTCATCGTTGTCCTCGAATCAGTTGGCGGATGATAAAACGGTTCGGGTTCAGGTGATTGGCCACGCTCTGGGCCAGGGGCAGGGGCTCGCCGTTGATCCAGGCGGCTAATGCACGCGACGCCAGCGGGATAGAACACAACCCTTTGGAGCCGTGAGCCAGGTTAACCCACAGGCCGGATTGATAGGGCGGCTGCGGCAAGCGAGCCGTCAGGCGTTTGGTCAGGCCAGTTTGATACGTCTCAATGAAGCGTTCGGCATCCAGCAAGGGCCCCACTTGCGGAAAAAAGTCGGGCGAGGCACAGCGCTGACCAGCGCGGGCATCCCGCACGGCTTCATATCCGCTGAGCAGGTCGGGCAGGCGCTGATGGGCGTTGTTCAGGTTGTCGATATCGTCTTGCTTACTAAGGCAAGGTTCGGTTTGACCGACGTGGAAGCTGGCCCCGAGACTGTGCGCGCCGTCAAAGGCAGGCACCAGGTAGCGGTCGGAACAAATCACGGCCTGTAACCTGGCCAGAGCTGGCGTCGATTCGATTCGGGTCACCTGCCCACCGATGGGTTTCAGCGGTAAATACTGGCTGTGTGCCAGATGACGGGCATTCCAGGCGTTGCAGAGTATGACCTGAGGCGCTATGAGGGTTTGTAGGCCTTCGGGAGTTTCTGCCTGAACTTGCCATTGCCCGTCGTCGAGGCGATTGAGTGCTGTGGCACGGTGATTGAGCATTAGTTGAATGCCGGGATGAGTCAACCGGTCGGCTACCAGAGCGGGTGGCTGAACCCAGCCGCCACCCGGGAAAAACAGGGCTTCACAGGGCAGGGGTACACCGGCCTGGTCACTGGCTTGGGCTTGGTTGAGGCAGTCGGCCAGTTCTCCGGCGAACGGATTGTGTTGATGTAGGTGGCCAAAGCGGCGTGCCTCCTTGTTGCCCTGGTTTAGCTGCAGCAGTCCGCATTGTTGGTGCGGTACCGTGTCTGGCAATTTTGCCAGTCGCCTCTGGGCCAGGTGCAAAGCCTGGGTGTAGAAACGGTTTACCGGGGTATCGTCGTGAGACAGCCGGGCATAGATCGCGCCCTGAGGGTTTCCAGAGGCCCCGGCTGCTGCGTCAGCCGCTTGCTCCAGTACGGTGACTTGCCAGCCGCGTCGGGCCAGTTCCCAGGCGGTATGCGCACCCGCCAATCCGGCACCAATGACTATAGCCGCGCGGCTTTCGGGCCGGGTTGATGATGGGGTTGGCCAGTGCCACTCATTTTGCGGCCACAAACCCGGTCGGGGCGGTCCTTGTATGCCGACAAAGCGACCGTACAGCATTTCGCGTTTCTTGCCGAAGCCCGGTTTTCGGGTGATGACGAAACCGGCACCCTGAAGACCGTTGCGAACCTGACTGGCTGACGTGAAAGTAGCGACAGTGGTGTCTGCATGGCTTAACCGGGCCATCGCCTGATACAGCGGCGGTTGCCACATGTCGGGGTTGCGGCAGGGCGTGAATCCATCGAGAAACCAGGCGTCTACTAGAGCATTAAGATCGCTCAATGTGTCGTTAACGTCCCCGAACAGCAGCAACAGATCGACCCGGTCGTTCAGTTCCAGAAAATGAAAGCCCGGTACGCGCGGCGGGTAGTCGGCAACCAGCCGGTCGACCCGCCAGGACAGTGAAGGCCATGCCGCCAGTGCCTGCTGTATCTGGTTTTTCGACAGAGGGTAACGTTCGGTGCTGATGTAGGTCAGCCGAGCAGTAGCAGGCGCGGTTTGTTCGAATAATTCCCAGGTAGCCAGGGCACTCAGGCCAGTACCGAAGCCAGTCTCGGCGACAGTAAAGTGGCTGTGTTCAGCCAGTTGGGCAAAACGCTGTGCCAGCCCATTGCCTTGCAGGAAGACGTAGTCAGTTTCGGCGTAACCGTTGTCGGTTGAAAAATAAAAGTCGTCGAAGTGAGTGGAGCGCGGTGAGCCGGTGTCGGTGAAGACCAGATCGGGGCGTTGCATGGCCGGTTTGTCAACCTCGGAGCGAGCGTCCAGGTCAGCGCTGAGGTTGGTCATTCCGATTGCTCCCGGTGATCAATGCGGAACTGGCAAATCCAGCAATTGATTAAGCCAATTCTCAAAATACTGCTTGGGCAGCACGACATCGTCCATCGAAAACCGCTGCAGGTCTTCCAGAGTATACTGGGTCGCCAGATGCAGTTCCCACTGAACCACGACGTCATCGGCGATATCCAGCGCATGCTCCGGGCTGGCCGGAATCTGATCATCGGGCTGATGGTCAAAATCGTCGCCAAAGCGTGCACACCATTCAATGATCTGAAAGTGGCTAAACCGGGACATCGACCCCAACAACCCCTGGCTCAGCAAATCAGCCAGATTGGACAGGGTATGGGGTTTGGATATGGGCGTGCTGGACCAGGCCATCAGATTCTAGGCCCAGCTGTCGCGACGCTTGCTGCGCACCTTGGGTAAGAGTACGCCCATGATCAGGCCGAGGACGATCAGGCTGCCACCAGCGATCAGCATGCGGCTTTCACGTGTTTCGCGAGTGTTGGCGAGGTTTTGCCGGGCGACATCGAGTTCGTTGCGCAAGCTGGCATTTTCTTCCGACAGTTGCTGGTTGCGCTGATCGAGGTTGACCGCATCTTCGCTGATCTGGGTAATGTCGCGCAGCTCGGTGGTCAGCCGCTGGTTTTCCGAGCGCAGGGTGTCCAGTTCACCGGTGACATCGCCCCGGTCCGCCAGCAGGCTGGTGTAGCGTTCATCCAGTTCCGTCACCTGTTCTTGCAGACGGTCCCGCTCTGTAACCAGAGCCGCCATTTGCAATTCAGCGGTTGGTTCATCCTGTACAAACCGCTCTGGAATCCAGCCTTCGATGCCTTCTTCAGTCCGCACATTGTAATAACCATTCTGCGGGTCATCTTGCAGGGTTTCCATGCGGGTGCCTGATTGAATAGTTTTTAAAATCCGATACTGATCCCCGGCTCCCGTTCGAACGTTGACCCAAAGCTCGTCGATAAGCCACAAGGTTGCGCTGTTGGCAGTGCCACTGAACATCAGTGCCAGAGTCAGGCCGAGGATCAGGCGGGTTTTGGAGAGCACAGTCATTAATTCAGTTCCCATGATGTCAAAGTTGGTTAATTGGGGTGGAAAGGCAGATGCAAATATTGGTGTAACAGTTTACACCCAGGGGCCTGCTACAAAACAGGCCTTGTACATCGCGTTAAGGTAATACTTTTTTAAAGGGTTTGATGCTCACTTCGGAATAAACTCCGGCGTCTACATAGGGGTCGGCGTCGGCCCAGGTACGGGCGTCGGCTATGGAATCAAACTCCGCGATGATCACCGAACCGGTAACACCGGCGTCGCCGGGGTCATTGGCTTCGACCGCGGGGTTGGGACCTGCCACCAGGAGCCGACCTGCGTCTTTTAATGCTTCGAGTCGTTTCAAGTGTGCACCACGCACACCCTGGCGCAATGAAAGACTGTCCGGAATGTCTTCACATACGATAGAAAACCACATGATATTTAGTCTCCTCAGGCTGGGGATGGCCGACAAACGCCAACAAATCAGGCATCATACGGCACCTGCCCGAATCCTGACAATTAAGTATCCTATGACCAATATTGCCCACACCTGGGAAATGCACTGCCACAGTACGTTTTCAGACGGAACGCTCTCACCACAGGCGGTGTATGACCTTGCGCTTGAGCGTCAACTGGAACATTTGGCGTTAACCGACCACGACACCGCAGCCGGGTACCGTTGGCTGCGCGAGCAGGGAACCTTGTCTGAGTCATTGCGGCTCTGGCCTGGTGCTGAATTGTCGACGGTTTGGATGAAGCGATCAGTGCATGTGGTGGGTATCGGTATGGATGTGTTTTCGGATGCCTGGCAAGCCGTTGAGTCGCGCTACAAGCACGCCCGGGAAGTCCGGTTTGAGCGACTGATGTTTGTTTTGCGACGCGAAGGCCTGACGCTGGACGAAGCCGCGATTCGAGCACTGGCCGCCGGTGGTACTCTGGGCCGCCCGCACATAGCACGTTACCTGGTCGATACCGGTCAGGCGCGCGACAGCGCTCAGGCGTTTAAGCGCTGGTTGGGCACCGGCAAGATGGGAGATGTGAAACAGTCCTGGCCACCCCTTGAACAGGCCGTCGCTGATATCGTCGATAACGGTGGCTGGGCCGTACTGGCGCACCCGCACCGGTACAAGCTGACCTGGCGTAAGCTGGAGCAGCTGCTCGACGACTTTACCGACGCTGGCGGACAGGGGGTGGAAGTCAGTTGCCCGGCACTGCCACCGGCACTGCGCCAACGGTTGGTCGAGCACTGTTGCGCGCGCGATATCCTGATTGGCGGCGGCAGTGATTTCCATCAGCCGGAGGTGCCCTGGGCCCGGCTGGGCTATTACCCGCAATGGCCGTCACTGGGCCCCCGGTTAGTTGATCGGCTGACTGCAACCATTGCCAGTGGCTGACCGTCACTGTTCGGATGGTTCCGCAGCGGACCGGATTAATGCTAAAGTGCGCCCAACCGTTCAATTAACCAGAGACCCTCTTGGCGGGAGCCAATATGAGCCAGTTTTTTGCGATACATCCGGAGAACCCGCAGCCACGCCTGATCAAGCAGGCGGCAGCCATTGTTCGTGATGGCGGGGTAATCGCCTACCCGACCGACAGTGCCTACGCCCTCGGTTGCCATATGGAAGACAAAAAGGCGCTGGATACCATTCGTCGGATTCGTCGTATCGATGATTCGCACCCCTTGACGCTGGTATGTCGCGATTTGTCCGAATTGTCGACCTTCGCCAAGGTCGACAACGTTGCCTTTCGCCTGATCAAAAATAACACCCCCGGCCCGATCACCTTTTTGCTCGACGCCACTCGTGAAGTCCCGCGCAGAATGCTGCATCCAAAACGCCGCACCATTGGCCTGCGCGTGCTGGGCAACCGCATTGCTGCTGCGTTGCTGGAAGAGCTGGGGGAACCGATGATGAGCACCACGCTGATACTGCCCGGTGAAGATGATCCCCAGAGCGACCCTTACACCATCCGCGATATTTTGCAGCATGAGCTGAATCTGGTGATTGATGGCGGTTTTTGCGGCTTCGAGGAATCCAGTATTATCAGCTTTCTGGGCGATACCGTTACCGTTGTTCGCGAAGGGGCGGGTGATGTGGAACCCTTTCGGGTCTGACCATGATCGGACAGGGCACATTCCAACTCAGAGTGGCAGCATGCTATGACTGATCCGACTGACACCGAAAGCGAGGCGACGGCCGAGGTGGGGCCAATAGCCCCCGGCGCATTGTTTACTCCCTCGGAAGCGCCAGTAGTGGAAGTGGGTGTCACGCCCAAAGAGCGGGCTTTGCAGCGCCTGCGTGAGCGCGCCCAGTCGGAACAGACGGAAATGCCCTTTGCCGTCATCGACGGCGAAGCGATGACGCAGATTCCCATGGATCTGTACATTCCGCCCGATGCCCTGGAAGTCTTTCTGGATGCCTTTGAAGGCCCGCTCGATCTGCTGCTTTATCTGATCAAAAAGCAGAATCTCGATATTCTTAACATCAACGTCTTTCAGATCACCGAACAGTACATGCAGTATGTAGAGCTGATGCACAGCATGCAGCTTGAGCTGGCAGCTGAATACCTGGTGATGGCCGCCATGCTGGCTGAGATCAAGAGCCGGATGTTATTGCCGCGCTCCAGCGAGGCCGAGGACGCGGAAGAGGAAGACCCCAGGGCTGAACTGATTCGCCGGTTGCAGGAATACGAGCAGTTTAAAGCGGCGGCTGAAAACCTGGATGAAATGCCTCGGGTGGGTCGCGATTTGTTCACCACAGATGAGCACCAACCCGATTACCAGCGCCCGCGCATTCACCCCGATGTTGATATGCGTGAGGTTCTGCTGGCGCTAAAAGACGTGTTGGCGCGGGCCGACATGTTTGAAGAGCATGAAATCCACCGGGAGACACTGTCTACCCGGCAGCGCATGGCCGACGTGCTGGAAAAATTAAACGGCACCGCCTTTGTGCCCTTTATCACGCTGTTTGACGCCTCTGAAGGGCGCCTGGGCGTGGTAGTTACTTTTTTGGCGATCATGGAGCTCACCAAAGAATCCCTGATCGACCTGGTTCAGAATGAGGCCTTTGCGCCTATCCACATCAAGGCTCGCAGTGAATGATGGATGCAAACGACGATCAAACCAGCCCTTCGGAAACGCCAGACTCCACGCCCGGTGAAGCCGACCCGTCGGTGAATCCGGTTTCGGACTCAGGTGAGGCCGATGAGGGCTCACTCTCCTCAGAAGCCGTCGTCCAGCCGGATTCCGATCCGGCCGCTCACGACGATCAGCAACTTGGAAAGCACGCCAGCGACGATGCGGAGACCCTGGAACTCGAAGACGATGAGTCCGATCCGGCCATCGAATCAGGCGACCCCTACGGCGGCCATTCGCCGGAAGCGGTGAAACAGATTATGGAAGGGGCGTTGTTTGCCGCAGGCACTGCGTTGTCCATCGCGCAGATAGCGGCTCTGTTTGAAACCTACGAGCGCCCGCACCGCAGTTCGTTGCGATCGCTGATGACGGAGCTGCTGGCAGATTACCAGGGTGGTGGTGTTGAGTTGGTTGAAGTGGCCAGCGGGTATCGCTTTCAGACCCGCCAAACCATTGGAGCCTGGGTCAGTCGTTTGTGGGACGAACGACCGCAGCGGTATTCACGGGCCCTGCTGGAAACCATCGCCCTGATTGCCTACCGCCAACCGATTACTCGCAGTGAAATCGAAGACGTGCGCGGCGTGTCGGTCAGTACTCAGATTGTGCGGACACTGCTCGAGCGTGAATGGGTGCGTGTGGTCGGGCATCGGGATGTTCCCGGGCGCCCGGCCATGTACGCCACTACGCGTCAGTTCCTCGACCATTTCGGGCTGACCAGTCTGGATCAGCTACCTAGCCTGGGTGAAATTCGGGATCTCGACGACATCAACCCGCAACTGAGTCTGGAAGGTGACGACGATCGGTCAGTCGGGGCGGTGGATGACCAGGCGGAAATCAGTTTCAGCACCATGGTCGATAAATTGCGCGAAGGCGAGCGCAGCGGCAAGACCGGCAATACCTTTATTGATGAGCAGCTCGACGATGAGTTAACAGAAATGGACGCGGTCAACGACGCCATCGAACAGGCCTTTGAGGCACAAAGAGCCGGGCATAACCACCCGGATCTGGATCTGTCCGACGCCGACGAGGTCTCGCAAGAGGCTGCGTCGGAGGCCGGTGATTCGGATGCCGATGCTCAGGCAAGCGGCGATGCGGCGCCGGAAGATCAGGATTCCGCAGAGCCACATCAGCAGAATCAACCACAGCAATCAAGTAACGAACACGATGCGCTCAGCGAAGCTGAACAATGGCGTATCATTCAGGAAAAACTGGCGCAACAACAAGCCTTGCTGGACGGTCGTGAGAGCGACCAGCCGGGCGGAGACGATGATAATGAGCACTGAACGCATTCAGAAAGTACTGGCCAAGGCCGGTAAGGGATCTCGCCGTGATATGGAAAAAGCGATTGAAGAAGGCCGGGTGAAGGTAAATGGCGAAGCCGTAACCCTGGGTGATCGGGTGGGTTTAAGCGACACCCTGGAACTGGATGGCCGACCGGTCAAGGTCGAGGATATTCGCGCCCGACGGGTCCTGGTCTACAACAAGCCCGAGGGCGAGGTGTGCACCCGGCGTGACCCGGACGGCCGCCCTACGGTGTTTGATCGCCTGCCCGAGTTACCTGGCGAGCGCTGGATCGTGGTCGGGCGTCTCGACCTGAATACCTCCGGCTTGCTGGTGTTTACCAATGATGGTGAGTTGGCCAACCGTCTGATGCACCCGTCCAGCCAGGTCGATCGCGAATACGCGGTTCGGGTACTCGGTGAGGTTAAGCCCGAGCATGTTCAGCGGATGCACGAAGGGGTTGAACTGGAAGATGGACCGGCGCGCTTTACCGACATCCAGGAGTTTGGCGGCAGCGGCGCCAATACCTGGTTTCATGTGGTCATTATGGAAGGGCGTAACCGCGAGGTACGTCGACTCTGGGAAAGTCAGGATCTTAAAGTCTCTCGTCTGAAACGGGTCCGCTACGGTTCGGTGTTTCTGGATTCCGATGTCCGCGCCGGCACCTGGAAGGAACTGCCGAAAAGCGAAATCGATAAACTGGCTCGCCTGGTTGAGCTGGAACCGGCACCCTGGAAATCGATTGTGCAGGGTAAGAACGATCCGAACCGACGCAAGGTTGCTAATCAGCGTACACGCCGGTCGGTAGCGGCACCGCGTCGTAAAAGTGGGGCAATTCGGCGCAAATAACCCGGTCCAGTGACGTTTGCAGGTGCATCATCAGGTGTAACCGAAAGTCTTTTAATTGGTCTGCAGAGGGCACATTGTCCATGGTGGCGGGTTTTTGTCGCGTCCACCTTGCTCAGGCTCGGCGGACGCGGATCGGGTCTACTGGGTCAGGTAATCCCGGGCGTCCCAGGATACGCCGTTAAAGCCCTGGCTGAGTGGGCTGAGCAAATACCGGTACAGCGGCATGTGTACTTCTGGCGCTGGTACGGTCTGCGGGTCTTCGCCGGGGTAGGCTTTGGCACGCATGCCGGTGCGGGTACCGCCTGGGTTAATGCAATGCACCCGTACCCGGGAAATGTTTTGCAGCTCATCCGCCAGCGTTTGCATCAGACCTTCGGTGGCGAATTTGGACACCGCATAGGCTCCCCAGTAGGCGCGGCCCTCGCGACCGACGCTGGAGGTGGTGTAGACAATACGACCATTCGGGCTTGCTTCGAGTAACGGCAGCAAGGCCTGGGTGAGATAGAAGGTACTGTTCAGATTCACGTTCAGCACCGTGTTCCAGACCTTGGGCGGGTATTGGGCGATGGACATTTTATCACCCAGTACCGATGCATTGAGCAGCACACCATCGAGCCGGCCGTAGGTTTGCTCGATACCGTGGGCCAGTTCCTGAGCGGCTTCGAGGGTCAGTTCGTTCAGATCCAGAGGCAGAATGATCGGCTCGGTCTGAGTATTGGCTTCGATCTGGTCGTAAACCGCTTCGAGTTTTTCCTGGGTGCGGCCAATCAGAACGACATGGGCGCCCGCGCTGGCAAAATCCAGGGCGGCGGCTTTGCCAATGCCCTCACCGGCGCCGGTTACGATGATCACCTGTCCGGCGAGCGCATCGGCGGTCTGAGCCTGGTGCAGCTTATCCAGCGTCAGGTCTGTGCGGGCAAGAACTTTGCTTGGTTTGGGATGAGTCATATCTGGGTCAGCCATTGAGTCGCTGTGCGTTTCAGTTCGATGGGCGTTCGGACCAGGCCGTGAGCACCCCATTGGTCAGGCTGGTCGTCATCGTGCAAATAGCCGAAGGTGCAGGCCAGAGTATGCATTCTAGCGGCCTGGCCAGCCTGAACATCGCGTTCGTGATCGCCCGCGTAGAGGCATTGCTCGGGTGCCAGGCCTAGCTGGTCGCTGGCGGACCAGAGCATGGCCGGGTCGGGCTTGATGGTCGGCAGGTCGCCCTGACACACCAGGGCTGGCGGCTGCACATCATCCAACAAGGCAGCGAGCACTTTTTCGGTATGTGGTCTTGGCTTGTTGGTGACAATCCCCCAGGGAACACCTTTCTGGTCCAGTTCCAGCAACCAGTCTTTAATGCCGGGGTACCAGGTGTTCAGCGTTACCGGGGTGTCTAGAAACAAGGCCAGAAAATGAGCTCTGCGCTGATGGAACAGAGGATGCTCCGGCGTCATTTGATGAATCTGGCGAATCGCTGCCCGGGCACCGGCCGAGGCGAAATGCTCGCGGTGCTCGGTCAGCCGCGGCAAGCCGACGTCATCGGAATACGCATCCATAGCGGTCATAAAGGCTGGGGCCGAATCGAGCAGGGTACCGTCCAGATCGAACAGCAGACCTTTGCCAGCGGTCATGAGGCGTCCGTTTTACGGCAGGTCATCAGGTAATTGACCGACACATCAGTGTTCAGGCTGAAACGGTTGCTGATCGGGTTGTAATGAATGCCGCGCAGATCGAGTGTTTTCAGATCATTCTGCTCGGCCCAGCGCTTCAGTTCAGACGGCCGGATCAGCTTTTTATAGTCATGAGTGCCTTTGGGTAGCAGGCGCAGTACATATTCTGCGCCAACAATGGCCATCAACCAGGCCTTGGGGTTGCGGTTGATGGTGGAAAAGAAAGCGTGACCTCCGGGTTTGAGCAGGCGCTGAATGGCAGCGATCACTGAGGTAGGGTCGGGTACGTGTTCCAGCATTTCCATGCAGGTGATCACATCGAACTGGCCGGGTGCCTCGTCGGCCAGGGCCTCGGCGGTCATTTGGCGGTATTCGATGCCTTCCAGGCCACTGTCGAGCGCATGCAGGCGCGCGACCTTTAGCGGCGCATCGGTCATGTCGATGCCGGTGACACGGGCACCGCGATGGGCGAGGGCTTCGGTCAGAATGCCACCGCCACAGCCAATATCGAGTACCGTTTTGCCGGCGATGTTCAGGTGTTTATCGATGTAACCGGCGCGTACCGGGTTCATCGCATGCAGTGGTTTGAACTCTGAATCCGGATCCCACCAGCGGCTGGCAAGGGCTTCAAATTTGGCAATTTCGGACGGGTCAACATTGTGTGTCACGGTTATTCCTGCGTCTGGTTGCGGGTGCCATCCGGCGGGATGAGCGCGTGCGCGGCACCCGCACTGCATGAGGTGGCATGCGGTGCGGGCGAAGCGGCTTATTTGCCGGCGGCAATCCGATCACGCCACTGCCGGGCGTTTGCCATAATAGCGGCCTTATCGAGTGTCGTCAGCTCACGATCTTTGAGCAGGCGTTTGCCACTGACCCAGACGTTCGTCACCTGATCTCGGCTGGAGGCATACACAATGTGTGACACCGGGTCGTAAATTGGCTGGCTTTCCAGGTCATCCAGGCGAATGGCGCTGATGTCCGCTTCTTTGCCGACTTCGAGGCTGCCGATCTGCTGATCCCAACCCATGGCCTTGGCGCCATTCAGGGTTGCCATGGCCAGGGCTTCATAGGCGGGCAGGGCGGTGGCGTCTTGGCTGACCGCCTTGGCCAGAATAGCGGCGGTGCGCATTTCGCTCATCATGTCGAGGTCGTTGTTGCTGGCCGCACCGTCGGTGCCCAGAGCCACATTAACGCCGCGTTTCTGCAAGGCATCCACCGGGCAAAAACCACTGGCCAGTTTCAGGTTCGATTCCGGGCAATGAATGATGTGCGCACCGGTCTCAAAGATGTCGTTGATGTCGTCTTCGTTCAGGGCGGTCATGTGCACGGCCTGAAACTGATCAGTCAGCAAGCCCAATTCCCGCAGGCGACGGACTGGGCGATTGCCGCGTTTCTCGATTTCACCGTCGACTTCAGTCTGTGTTTCGTGCACGTGCATCTGAATCATCAGCTGGTGTTCTTTGGCCAGATCGCGGATGCGGGTCAGCGGTTCGTCCGAGCAGGTATAAGGTGCATGAGGGCCGAACATCATTTTAACGTGAGTGCTGTCTTTATACTTGGCAACCAGTTCCATGCCGAGGTCAATGTGTTCATCGGGTGTCTTGGCCCAGTTGGTCGGGAAGTCGATGACTGAAAATGAGAACTGGGCACGTACACCGGCTTTTTCGACACGCTGGGCGGCCGAATCCGGGAAAAAGTAGTTGTCGGCAAAGGTTGTAGTACCAGAGCGAATCATCTCGGCGATGGCAAGTTCAGTGCCGTCGCCGACAAAGTCTTCGCCCACCCAGGCGCCTTCGGCTGGCCAGATATGGTCATTAAGCCAGGTCATCAGCTCCAGGTCGTCGCCCAGGCCCCGAAACAGCGACATGGCGGCGTGGCCGTGGGCGTTTACAAAGCCGGGGATCAGCGCTTGCTCACCCATGTCCAGAGTTTCCGTGGCCTGGTACTGGGCTTTTGCTTCATCGGTCGGGAGTATGGCGGCTATTTTACCGTCCTTTACTGCCAGACTGTGTTCGACCAGAACGTCGCGGGCCGGGTTGACGGGAATGATCCAGCGAGCGTGGATGAGCGTGTCGACTGTTTGCATGAAGGCCTGCCTGTATAGCGGTTTTCGATGTGTTTGCGACTCGGATGAGCAGGTGAGTTTGCCTGGGGCGTGGTGCGCGAGGCGACCGGGACCTGTCTGATGAGTCAAATTAATCCGGCATTCTAGTGGCTTGGGCGTCCGATCACCAGTGCGAACCCGGTGGCTCGGTGACAGCTGCCTGTCAATCGACCTTGAGCCGGGGCTGACAGAGGGCGTCGCTGCCGGGCTGATGGCTATCTATCTCATTGATTTGTGGTATGATTTCGCCCTGTTTTACGCCGCTCAGGCGCCGGCTTCAGGCCGCAGCAGAGCGACTGACTGAACATAAAGGATACGGTACCGCATGGGTGAGCTAGCCAAAGAAATCCTCAACGTTAATATCGAAGAGGAACTGAAACAGTCTTACCTCGACTACGCCATGAGCGTGATTGTCGGGCGGGCATTGCCCGATGTACGCGATGGCCTGAAACCAGTGCACCGCCGGGTGCTCTTTGCCATGAGCGTGCTGGGCAATGACTGGAACAAACCCTATAAAAAATCCGCCCGTGTGGTCGGTGATGTCATCGGTAAGTATCACCCCCACGGTGATTCGGCCGTCTACGACACCATCGTGCGGATGGCGCAGGATTTTGCCATGCGCTACACCCTGGTCGATGGCCAGGGTAACTTCGGTTCCGTCGACGGCGACTCAGCCGCGGCCATGCGTTACACCGAAATCCGGATGGAGCGGCTGGCGCACGATCTGCTGGCTGATCTGGATAAAGAAACCGTCGATTTTGTTGAGAACTACGACGGCACCGAGATGATCCCGGAAGTACTGCCTACCCGCGTGCCGAACCTGCTGATCAACGGTTCTTCGGGCATTGCGGTCGGTATGGCCACCAATATCCCGCCGCATAACATCAGTGAAGTGATTGCGGGCTGCCTGGCGCTGATGGAAAACCCGGAGCTGACGGTCGATGACCTGATGCAATACATCACCGGGCCGGATTTCCCGACCGGGGCCATCATCAACGGTCGCAAAGGCATCGTCGAGGCTTACCGTACTGGCCGTGGCCGCATTTATATCCGCGCGCGTGCCGAGGTGGTGGTCGATCCGAAAACCAGCCGCGAGAGCATCATCGTTCATGAAATTCCCTACCAGGTGAACAAAGCCCGGCTGATCGAGAAGATCGCCGACCTGGTTAAAGAGAAGAAGATCGAAGGCATTTCAGAACTGCGTGACGAGTCCGACAAAGACGGCCTGCGCATTGCCATCGACATGAAGCGCGGTGAGTCCGGCGATGTAGTGCTGAACAATCTGTACGCCCAGACGCAGCTGGAAACGGTATTCGGCATCAATACTGTGGCACTGGTCGACGGCCAGCCGCGCATTCTGAACCTGAAAGAGCTGCTGGAAGCCTTTATTCGTCACCGCCGTGAAGTGGTGACCCGCCGGACGATTTTTGAACTGCGCAAAGCACGGCAGCGCGGCCATATTCTGGAAGGCCTGGCGATTGCGCTGGCCAACATTGACCGGATGATCGAACTGATTCGCGGTTCTGCCACCGGCGCGGAAGCCAAAGAGCGGATGCTTTCACAAAGCTGGGAGCTGGGTGAAGTATCGGCCATGCTGGAACGGGCCGGGTCCGATATTTCCCGCCCGGAAGACCTCGACGAGCAATTCGGTGTGCATGACAACCGCTACCAGTTGTCTCCCGAACAGGCCCAGCAAATTCTCGACATGCGGCTGCAGAAGCTGACCGGTCTGGAACACGACAAGCTCATTGGCGAGTACAAGCAGATTATCGATACCATCGGCGAATTGCTGCGCATTCTCGACAGCTACGAGCGCCTGATGGAAGTAATTCACGAAGAATTGCTGGAAGTGAAAGCCCAGTACGGTGATGAGCGGAAATCCGAGATCATCGCCAGCCGTCTCGATTTGTCGATGGAAGACCTGATCACCGAAGAGGACATGGTGGTTACCATCTCCCACGGTGGTTATGCCAAAACACAGCCGCTGACCGATTACGAAGCGCAGCGTCGCGGTGGTAAAGGGCGTTCGGCTTCGGCGTTGAAAGACGATGACTTTATTGAGCATTTGCTGGTCGCCAACACACACGACACGGTGCTGTGTTTCAGCAACAGAGGCAAGGTGTACTGGCTGCGTGTGTTCGAAATTCCGCAGGCCAGCCGCAACGCCCGTGGCCGACCAATGGTGAATTTGTTGCCATTGGAGGCCGACGAGCGAGTAACCGCCATTCTGCCGATTCGCAATTACGATGCCGATCACTTCATCTTTATGGCGACGGCCAGCGGTACAGTTAAAAAGACCACGCTGGATTCGTTCTCCCGTCCGCGTTCAGCTGGGTTGATTGCCCTGTCGCTGGACGAGGGTGACCGCCTGGTCGGTGTGGCACTGACCGACGGCAAGAAAGAAGTGATGCTGCTTTCCGACGCAGGCAAAGTGGTTCGGTTCAGCGAAGATCACGTCCGTGCCATGGGGCGTACCGCGCGCGGTGTTCGTGGTATTCGTCTTGGAGCCGGTCAGTCGGTGATTTCACTGATTATCCCGCAGGCCGGTGGCACCATTATAACGGCTTCTGAACGAGGTTATGGCAAGCGTACTGACATCAGCGAATTCCCGACCAAAGGGCGCGGTACTCAGGGCGTGATCGCCATGGTGACCAGTGAGCGTAATGGTGCTCTGGTAGGCGCGAAGCAGGTCTTTGACGGCGATGAGGTCATGCTGATCAGTGATCAGGGGACACTGGTCCGTACCTCTGTTGAGGGTATTTCTGTGCTCAGTCGTAATACTCAGGGGGTTACCCTGATTCGCCTGGCCGACGACGAACATCTGGTCAGTATCGAACGCATTGAAGAGCCTGCCGAAGACGAGTCGGTACTGGATGTCGCCGAGACACCAGACTCGGAAATCGTTGCTGCATCGCCAGGCGAGCCGGATGGCAGTGATGCCAGTGATCCCGACGCTGATGACGAAGCAGACGATCAGGATCCCGATAACCAATAGCAACACGGAATAACGCCGCCGTAAGATACGGCGGCTTGATCAACCAGACCAGGAACACGAGCGATGACCCGGGGATACAATTTTTGTTCTGGGCCTGCGATGTTGCCCGATGCTGTTATGCAGCGGGCACAACAGGAAATGATGGAGTGGCAGGGCACCGGTATGTCGGTGATGGAGCTGTCGCACCGGTCCGACGAGTTCGTCAGTGTTCTGGGGTCGGCGGAATCCCGGTTGCGCCGGTTGCTGGGTATTTCAGACGACTTCGCCGTGCTCTTTGTTCAGGGTGGTGCAACGTTGCAGTTTTCCTGTGTACCCATGAACCTGATGGGCCGCGGTGGCGCTGCTGAATTTCTTGATACCGGCACCTGGTCGGTCAAGGCAATCAAGGAAGCCGCCCGTTACGGTGAAGCACGGGTGTTGGCGTCGACAAAAAATGAGAACTACCTGCGGGCCGTTCGCGCCGATGAGTTTTCAGCGAGCTCTAATGCCGCCTACCTGCATTATACGCCCAACGAAACCATTGGCGGCGTGGAATTTGATTACGTACCGGACTCGGGTCCTGTGCCACTGGTCGCGGACATGTCTTCCTGTATTTTGTCGAAAACCATCAATGTAAACGACTTCGACCTGATCTATGCCGGTGCCCAGAAAAACATTGGCCCGGCGGGCCTGACGCTGGTTGTTGTGCGTCGTTCACTCTTGGGTAACGCTTTGCCGGGTACGCCGTCGCTGCTGGACTACCAGGCCCAGGCCGAGAACGGTTCAATGGTTAATACGCCACCGACCTTTGCCATTTATCTGGCGGATCTGGTGTTCGAATGGCTGGAGAGCAATGGCGGTGTTGAGGCGTTTGAGCGGTTAAATGCCGAGAAGTCCGGCCTGCTGTATCGGGTGATAGACGATAGCGCATTTTATTCGAACCCGATTTCGATCGCGCATCGTTCACGCATGAATGTGCCCTTTATTCTGGCGGATGAGCGATTGAACGAATCGTTTTTAGCCGGAGCGCATAAGGCTGGTCTGTACAATTTACAGGGTCATCGCAGTGTCGGTGGTATGCGTGCCAGTATCTACAATGCCATGCCGCTGGCCGGTGTGCAGGCACTGGTCTCTTACATGAAGGAGTTTGAGCAACGTCATGGCTGAGCAACGTCCCCCCAAGGCAGATGAAATTGAATCGTTGGATCTGGCGCAGTTACGCGAGGTCATTGATCGCCTCGACCTGGAAATTCTGGAGCGCATTTCCGCCCGGGCCCATTGCGCGTTAAAAGTTGCCGATGTGAAGTTGAAGGCAGATCCGGAAAACGCCGTGTTCTATCGACCTGAGCGCGAAGCCCAGGTTCTGACCCGGGTGATGGAGCGGAACCAGGGGCCGTTGGGAAATGAAGACATGGCGCGGTTGTTCCGCGAAATTATGTCGGCCTGCCTGGCGCTCGAAAAGCCGCTGGAAGTGGCCTACCTCGGCCCGGAAGGCACCTTTACCCAGCAAGCAACCCTGAAGCATTTTGGCCAGTGGGTGCAGTCGAAACCGATGCCCGCTATCGATGAAGTGTTCCGCGAAGTAGAGGCGGGTGCGTGCAAGTATGGCGTTGTGCCGGTCGAAAACTCGACCGAAGGCGTGGTGAATCACACCCTGGATACTTTCATTAATTCGAACCTGAAAATCTGTGGTGAAGTCGAGTTGCGCATTCACCACCATTTGATGGTCGGACCAAATACCCAGCGTGGCAAGATTTCACGCATCTACAGTCACCAGCAGTCGCTGGCGCAGTGCCGCAAGTGGCTCGACGCCCATATGCCCATGGCTGAACGTATTGCTGTGAACAGCAATGCTGAAGCTGCGCGCCGGGTACATGGTGAGTGGAATTCGGCGGCGATTGCCGGTGAAATGGCAGCCAGTCTTTACGACCTGGACATCATCGAACAAAAAATTGAAGACTCACCCGATAATTCAACACGGTTCCTGATCATCGGAACCGAAGACGTTGATACCTCGGGTGAAGATAAAACCTCCATTGTCGTGTCGATGCGTAACGAACCGGGTGCTTTGTATCATCTGTTGCGCCCATTCAATGATCACAACGTCGATATGACAAGGCTGGAGACCCGGCCGTCGCCTTCGGGCAACTGGACCTATGTTTTCTTCATCGACTTCTCCGGCCATATCAGCGGCGACAATGTTCAACGCGCTCTGGCTGAAATTCGCGAAAAAGCCGTTGAAGTCAAGGTGCTCGGGTCTTACCCCAAGGCGGTTTTATAATTCGTCGGCAAGGTGTGAAATGGGCGCTCGGGGTGAAAAGTTCAGTCGCCCTGCAGGGAGAAAGAGGAAGCGCAATGAGCTGCAAAGATAGCGCAACAGCAGTGGCAGGCAACATGCTGTTGAGGAGGGGTGAGGCGTGACAATCTCCCCTGCTAAACCCCGAGTGCTCATTGTTGGCCTGGGTATGATTGGCGCCTCCTTTGCCAAAGCTTTGTGCCTGTCGCAAGTGGCCACGGTGATTGGACTGGACGCCCAGGTGGGCGTTGCCGAGAAAGCACGGTCGATGGGCATAGTGGATGAAGCCGCTACCTTTCCAACCCTGACTACTCCCTTCGATGTGGTAATTCTGGCTGTGCCGGTACTGGCCATGGGCCCGGTATTGACACAATTAAAGCCCTGGCTCAAGGCCGATACGGTCATTTCCGATGTGGGTAGCGTTAAAGGTGCGGTAGTCGCAGCGGCCCGTGAGGTGCTGGGGGATTTGCCGTCCGGGTTTGTACCTGGCCACCCCATCGCCGGTGCCGAACGGTCTGGCCTGGCTGCGGCCAAGTCCGACTTGTTTGACCATCATTTATTGATTCTGACGCCGCTACCGAGTTCGTCCCCTGAGGCCGTACAAGTACTGACCCGGCTCTGGCAATCGGTTGGTGCCGATGTGGTAACCATGTCCGTGGCGCGCCACGACGAAGTGCTTGCCGCCACCAGCCATTTACCGCATCTGCTAGCGTTCTCGCTAGTCGATACTCTGGCCCGGGAATCCGAAAACCGGGAGATTTTCCGCTATGCGGCCGGTGGTTTTCGCGATTTCACCCGTATAGCAGCCTCCGATCCGACCATGTGGCACGATGTTTTTCTGGCTAACCGGGACGCAACCCTCAGCATATTACGCCGATTCCAGGCTGACCTGGACGTACTGGCCGAAGCGATCGAGAACCAGGAGGGGGCGACGCTCAAGTCGGTCTTCGGGCGGGCCAAGTCAGCTCGCGACTATTTCACCGAGATTCTGAGCAGTCGCCAGCGCCACAGTGACGATACCCGGAAAAATCTGATCGCGGCACCGGTTCGTGCCGGGCTTAAAGGCGAAGTAACGGTGCCCGGTGACCGTTCTATATCCCACCGGGCAATCATTCTCGCGGCGCTTGCAGAAGGGCCGAGCGAACTGCGGGGCTTCGGTAATGGCCATGATAATCGCACTACTTTGGAGGCGCTGCGCAAACTGGGTGTGTGTATTGATGTTGACGATTCAGGCTGTGTGCGGGTCGCTGGTGTTGGGCGCCAAGGGCTGAAGCCAGCGGACAGCCCGCTCTATATGGGCAATTCGGCGACTTCTATGCGTCTGATGGCAGGCGTACTCAGTGCCCAGCCGTTCAGTAGTGAGCTGATTGGGGATGCCTCCCTGAGCCAACGGCCAATGGACCGCATTCAGGTGCCCCTGCAGGCCATGGCCGCCCGGATCGAACTGGCACCACGAAAGACCGCGCCTATTGTTATTCACCCGGCAGAGGCGCTGAAACCGCTCGATTATTCCTTACCGATGGCCAGTGCCCAGGTAAAAACGGCGCTGTTGTTGGCGGGATTGTGTTCAGGTGTCTCGATGCGTTTACAGGAGGCCGGTCCCAGTCGGAATCATACCGAATTAATGTTGGCTGAGTTGGGCTGTCCGGTGCAATTCGACCAGGGTGTAATCACGCTTGGGCCCGCCCGGCAATGGGCAGGGTTCGAACGCGATATTCCTGGAGATTTCTCGCTGGCTGCCGTGCATATTGCGGCGGCCAGCCTGGTTCCGGGGTCGGAACTGAACGTATTACAGGTAGGTGTTAATCCAACTCGTCTGGGCTTACTCGATGTTATGGCGCGCATGGGGGCTCGTGTTCAGTTGAGCAATTATTGTGACCTGGGGGGTGAGCCCGTAGCGGATCTTCAGGTAAACTACGCGCCGCTTGTCGCGACCGACGGTACTGCTGATGTCGCCGGTCTGGTTATCGACGAGTACCCGCTGCTCTTTGTACTGGCGACCCAGGCAAAGGGTGCGTCCCGTTTCAGTGGTGTTCGCGAATTGCGCTACAAAGAAACCGACCGGCTGAAAACCATGGTGGAAGGACTGACCACCCTGGGTGCCGACATAGAATTGAAAGGAGATGCTGTCATTATTCGGGGTCAAGATGCTCGTCCTCTGGATGGCGGTATTGTTGATTGCGGCGGTGACCACCGGGTGGCACTGGCGTTTGTGGTCGCTGCGCAGACGGCGCTGCGACCTGTCATTATTCGAAATTCCGGGCGTGTATTGGGCGCCTACCCGGATTTTGCCGAGCATGCTCTGGCGCTCGGCTATTCGGTGACCGTAGAGGATTGACTATGTTATCCAAAGCTCCCGTCATCACCCTGGATGGGCCAGGTGGCGTTGGAAAAGGCACCGTGAGTGGTTTGCTGGCCAAGCAGATGGGCTGGCACTACCTCGATTCCGGTGCTCTGTACCGCCTTGCGGCTCTGGCGGCGATGAATCATGGTGTTGATTTCGATAACGAATCGGCGCTGGCGGTGATTGCCGAACACCTTGATATTCGTTTTCGACAGGAAGCCGATGTCGGTGTGATTATCCTGCTGGAAGGTGATGACGTTACCCGTCAGATTCGCACCGAAGAAGTGGGCTCCAATGCTTCCCGTGTTGCCGCATTCTCCAGGGTACGGGATGCGCTGCTGCGTCGGCAGCGGGCGTTTCGTACCGAGCCCGGGCTGATCGCCGATGGCCGCGATATGGGTACAGTGGTGTTTACCGACGCGCCGCTGAAGGTGTTTCTGACGGCCACCAGTGACGAGCGGGCACGTCGTAGAGTCCTGCAGCTGGAGCAGAGCGGCTCCGTCGTAGACTATGATCGAGTCTTGCGAGACATTAATGAACGTGACGAGCGGGACCGGAACCGGGCCATTGCACCACTGAAACCGGCCGATGATGCGCTGGTCATCGACACTACCGAGCTGAGTATTGAATCCGTACTCGAACGCGTTTTGCAGCAGGCGTCAGACCGGGGCCTGATGAATCTCTAGTGATCGGCTGACGCCTCGTAATGGGTGGTAATCACGAATTTACAGCGATTAGGCGGAATTTATCCGGGCGTAAGCTAAAAAAAAGGCTTCACCCCTTGGTTCTCGGCGCTTAATCCGTATAATACGCGCTCCTAATTTCCGCTATTTTAAGCCGGTTTTCGGACCGGTTTGGAAGTAGCAAAGACCCTGGTGAACCGCAGTTCCAGCAAAGCGGCACCAGGATATGTTGGGTTGACCCGTGCGGGCTGGCGTGCGGAAAGGTCTGTATTTACGAGAGAGTCGCACTCCTCACACCACAGGCCGTTAATCATTGGGATATTTAATCGAATGACTGAATCTTTCGCTGAACTTTTTGAAGAAAGCTTAAAGACCATTGAAATGGAGCCAGGCTCCATTGTTACCGGCGTTGTTGTTGCAATCGACTCTGACTGGGTAACAGTACATGCTGGCCTGAAATCTGAAGGTGTCATCCCTCGTTCTCAGTTCCTGAGCGAAGAAGGTGAACTGGAAGTGGCCGTGGGTGACGAAGTTAAAGTTGCCCTGGAAGCGGTAGAAGACGGTTTTGGTGACACACGCCTGTCGCGTGAGAAAGCCAAGCGTTCTGAAGCCTGGTCTGAGCTGGAAAAAGCTTACGAAGCGGAAGAAGTTGTCAAAGGTATCATCAACGGCAAGGTCAAAGGTGGCTTTACCGTCGATATCAGCTCTGTACGTGCTTTCCTGCCAGGTTCACTGGTCGACATCCGTCCGGTGCGCGATACCGCTCACCTGGAAGGCAAAGAGCTGGATTTCAAGGTTATCAAGCTGGACCGTCGTCGTAACAACGTCGTCGTTTCCCGTCGTGCCGTACTGGAAGCTTCCAACAGCGCCGAGCGTGAAGAACTGTTGGCCAGCCTGCAGGAAGGCCAGGTTGTTAAGGGCATCGTCAAGAACCTGACCGACTACGGCGCTTTCGTAGATCTGGGCGGCGTTGATGGCTTGCTGCACATCACCGACATGGCGTGGAAGCGCATCAAGCACCCGAGCGAGATTGTTCAGGTAGGTGATGAGATCGACGTTAAAGTGCTGAAATTTGACCGTGAGCGTAACCGCGTATCACTGGGTCTGAAGCAGCTGGGTGAAGATCCCTGGGTCGACATCAAAGGCCGTTACCCGGAAGAGTCTGTGGTTAAGGCACGCGTTACCAACCTGACCGATTACGGCTGCTTTGCCGAGCTGGAAGAAGGCGTTGAAGGTCTGGTTCACGTTTCTGAAATGGATTGGACCAACAAGAACATTCACCCCTCCAAGGTGGTGTCTGTTGGTGACGACATCGAAGTCATGATTCTCGACATCGATGAAGAGCGTCGTCGTATTTCTCTGGGCATCAAACAGACTGTTGTAAACCCATGGGAAGACTTCTCCAATAACTACAACAAGGGCGACAAAGTCTCCGGCAAGATCAAGTCGATCACCGATTTCGGTATCTTCATTGGTCTGGAAGGCGGCATTGACGGCCTGGTTCACCTGTCTGACATCAGCTGGAACGAATCCGGTGAAGATGCGGTACGCAAGTACAAGAAAGGTGACGAGCTGGAAACCACCATTCTGTCGATCGACCCTGAGCGCGAGCGCATTTCACTGGGCATCAAGCAACTGGACAGCGATCCGTTTGCCGAATACGTCAGCGAAAACGACAAGGGCGCCATCGTGACCGGTACAGTCAAGGAAGTTGATGCCAAGGCCGCTATTATCACCCTGTCTGGCGAAGTCGAAGGCACTCTGAAAGCTTCTGAAATCTCGCGTGATAAGGTTGAAGACGCGCGCAACGTGTTGAAAGAAGGCGACTCGGTTGAAGCCAAGATCATTAGCGTTGACCGTAAGAACCGTGCGATCACTCTGTCTGTGAAGTCGAAAGACGTCCAGGACGAGAAAGTCGCGGTTCGTGACCTGAAAGAGAAGACTGTTGAAGCCTCTGGTCCGACCACCATCGGTGATCTGATCAAGCAAAAAATGGAGCAGGGCGACTAATTGCTCACTCATCCAGAATGAGAAAACCGGCCTTGTGCCGGTTTTTTTGTGTCTGTGAAAAAGAGAATCTGGCTGAAGTGAGAGTATTTGGCCGGGTAGCTTGGTTGCCGATTGTTCCGACGAATCCCCTGGTGCGTAAAAAAACGTTAAAAAATAAACACTTGTGTTATCTCAAAGGGTGAATTAGTCTAAATATTGACCGTAAAGGAACACCCGACCGGGAGGTTCGAAGATGACCAAATCCGAGTTAATCGAACGCATCGTCGATCGTCAGAATCAACTGTCAGTCAAAGACGTAGAGCTCGCAATCAAGACAATGCTGGATCACATGGCTGAAAGTCTGGCTGACGGCGAGCGTATTGAAATTCGCGGGTTTGGAAGTTTTTCGCTGCATTACCGGTCACCGCGAGTAGGGCGTAACCCCAAAACCGGGGAATCCGTTACCCTGGAAGGTAAGTATGTGCCCCATTTCAAGCCGGGTAAGGAATTGCGCGAATCGGTTAATATCGCCATCGAAGACGAATAGCGATGCACTCTGTACCCATCCCTAAGCCGGGAGGCTTGCGTTAACCATGATCGCCCGATCACTCCGACTGCTTATTCTGCTGATACTGGTTGTGTTGTCCTGGCTTCTGGCCTTTGGCAACAATCAAGCCATAACCCTGACATTTCTGGGTTGGATGACGCCAGCGTTGCCGCTGTTTGTGTGGCTGGTGCTGGCGGTCTTCCTGGGAATACTGATTGGCTTGGTATTTGGACGTCTTGCAGGCCGTAAGGCAGTCAGGAAGTAACCATGATATCCATGTTGAAACAGGCCTTTCAACGCCTGGTTACTCCCATGTCCGGTCCACGGTTCCAGCTCGATCCGTTTGAGCCACTGTCGGCACAGCCCGATCGTGAGTTGGATGTGCTGCTGGAGCGACTGGTTGTTGATGACGATACCCTGGAGATTCACCTGGCACTGGGTGAATTGTTTCGCAAGCGCGGTCAGATCGACCGGGCCATTCGCGTGCATGAAGCCTTGCTGGAGGCAGACCTGGCCGAAGCGGATATCAGCAGGGTACGCGTAGAATTGGCTCAGGATTTCTTTTCAGGAGGCTTTCTCGGTCACGCCGAATCCATTCTCGAAACGATGATCGTCGGTGATGGCATGCTGGACTCCGCCCGGGCGTTTCGATTGTGGCTTGCGGTGCTGGAGCGTGAGCAAGAGTGGGAGCGCGCGATTGAACTGGTGCGTAAATACGGCCAGGCGGGGTCGGGCAGTATCAGACTGGCGAACTTTTATTGCGAACTGGCGATCAAGCTGAGCCATGAAGGCCAGACAACCGAGGCACGTCTGGCGCTCAAGGAGGCACGTCGGGTCTCTGACAGCGCCCGAACCTATTGGGTTAGTGCCGAACTGGATACGACTCAGGGTAATTATCATCGAGCTATTCGATGGCTGCGCGATGGCCTGGACCGGGACGTGCGACGTATTGATGTCATGCTACCGGCCCTGAAACGCCTCAGCCGGTTAACCGGAGGGGAGGCGACCTTCCGCAAGTATCTGGAAACCCTGTACCAGCGTCATCCCAGTCATCGCATTCTCAGTGAATTGCTCAACCTGGTCGGCCTGCACGACCCCAGAGCACTGCAATGGCAAAATGAATTTGAACAAATTGTGCATTCGGGTGCGTCATTTGAGCTGATGCAGCGCTGGATTGAGCAGCGTCAGGACATAGGCGACCGAGCCCGCTCTGTACTGATTGAATCGCTGAAACGGATTAAACTGCGGCTATCCGACCAGTACCAGTGTACACACTGCGGTTTCGAATCAACCACGCTGTTGTGGTACTGCCCCCAGTGCGAACGCTGGGAGACGCTCTATTCGCGCCATGAACAGCGGACCTTCGAAGCTAGCAATACCTGAATACTAAGGTAGGGCGTTGATTTATAACTGAAAATCCTTGATTTCAGTATCTGAGTTGGTATTATTTGCCCCGCTTTCAGCAACCAGCTGAGTGCCTGTGTCCCGTTCGTCTAGTGGCCTAGGACACCGCCCTTTCACGGCGGTAACAGGG
>NZ_JBBECH010000047.1:0-23605 GCF_040881935.1 Saccharospirillum sp.
CTGTGCAATGAGCAAAGCGTCATCCGTGACCTTATAAACGATGCGGTGTTCTTCGTTTATTCGGCGGGACCAGTATCCCGCAAGGCTGTGTTTGAGCGGTTCCGGTTTGCCGATACCCTCGAATGGTTCTCGTTTGGTCTCTTTGATCAACTTGTTAATTCGGTTCAGGATTTTTTTGTCAGTTTTCTGCCAGTACATATAGTCTTCCCAGGCGTGCTCGGAGAAGATGAGCTTCATTCAAGAAGTTCCTTTTCCTGACCACCGCCCTGATCCAGCTCGGCAACCGATTCCAGCAAACGACGAACATTCTTGGG
The DNA here is from genome assembly GCF_040881935.1 of Saccharospirillum sp. NCBI lineage: Bacteria > Pseudomonadati > Pseudomonadota > Gammaproteobacteria > Oceanospirillales > Saccharospirillaceae > Saccharospirillum > Saccharospirillum sp. The sequence continues at coordinate 315 of NZ_JBBECH010000047.1, forward strand.
CGCTCGCATGAGGTATGCGGTTTCTTGCAACGCTTCATAGTCTTCAAGTGAGATCATGACCACCGATTGCGCCTTACTCCGGGTGATGATCATGGGGGCATGGTCTTCACAGACCTGCTCCATGGTTTTTGCTAGATTGGTTCTGGCGGCTGTGTAGCTGATAGCATCCATAATACTGAGCCTGTACAAGATGTTGTTCATGTACAAAATAGCGTACATAAAGGGGTTTATCAAGCAGGTGTCGGGGTATCTACAGCTAATACATTAAACATCTATTGAATCGGAGCTTTGTTATCGAAATCTATAGCTATTCTGGTGGGTGTCCCGGTAGCACCCCGGAAGAGTGAGTACAAAATGTCGACATTGACCCTTACAGATGGACTGGATTCATTTGAGGTTACGATTATCGAGCCTACACTTGGCTCCAAGGTAGTACTTTTTGCAGTAGGGGCTGGTGGTAATCCGGAACGTCATCTCCCTCTGAGTATTAATGCGAGGGCTGTATGAACTTGGTTACCCTTGACGCAACCCATCTACCCATCGCCGACACCAATACAAACCCGCCAGCCCAATCATCGCACTACCCAAACCCTGACCAATAAGTACACCCGGTGCGCCGAACCAGTGAGCGCCGAGCCATATGAAGGGGATGGTAAAAACCGTTGCCTTGAGTACGTTGAACAAGGTTGCGGTTTTGGGTGATCCCAGGTTGTTGAACAGAGCGTTGGTTACAAAGGTGATGCCGTTAAATACGAACACAGCACTCAACCCCAGCGTGAACCAGCGAATCAGTTCTGCGGCTTGCTCGGATGCCTGGAATATACAGATAATCGGTTGTGTCAGTGCCGCTAAGGTGAGGCATACCACCAGGCAGTAGCGAAATACAAAACGGACGGATTCAGTGAGTACATCGGTTACCCGATCGTAAGCGCCAGCACCCCAGTTCTGCCCTGCAATTGGCCCCACCACGCCAGATAAAGCAAATAACGCAACGAAGGCTACTTGCTGCAAGCGGGTTATGATGGCGAAGCCTGCCACAGCGGCATCGCCGAACTGGGCCATGGCGGCTGTTACAAAGGCCAGGCCAATGGGCGTTGCCAGGTTGGTGAGTACGGAAGGCACGGCAATGCTGCTGATTGTGAGGAAGTCTCGCGGTACCGCTTTCGCACCGGGCCAGGATAACATTCGGTACTGGTGCAGTTTGAACAGACCATAGCCGAAGATGGTTAGCCTGGCAGCGGCGCTCGCAATAGCCGCTCCGGTTAGTTCGAGGTTCAGGCCGAATATGAGAATCGGGTCGAGAAATGCATTCACGATGGCACCGCTCAGGGTGACCCAGAGAGCTCCTCTGGCATCTCCTTTTGCCCGCATCACACCGCCCGCCGCCATGCCTATGGAGACCGGTACAAAGGTGGGCAGGATGATGGCTAGGTAGTTGGAGGCTTGCGCCAGCGTATAACCCTGGGCACCCAGTAACGTCAGTATCGACTCTCGCCACAGCCACACAGACCCGGCGACCAGGGTGGTAATGATAAAGATCAACACAGAGCTGCTGGCGATCAGTTCACGCGCGCGGTCTATTTGGTTAGCCCCCAGTGCTCGGGCGACGGTGGCACCGACGGCTATGGTCAGGCCAATGCTCAGCGATTGGCAAAAGAACAGGATAGACGCGGCAAAACCGATGGCGGCCGCCAGTTCGCGCTCACCGAGTAGGGAGATGAAGAAAAGGTCAACAAAATCAACGGCGAACAGGGCCAGTAAGCCGAGCCCACCAGAGACCGTCATGCGATGAATGTGGGTGGAGACAGGCCCCGAAAGGTAGCCTGCCGGGGCGTTGTTGGTGGTCATGCGTTTTTCCGGCTTGGCGGTTGTATCGGGCTTTTTGTTTGCTGACTATTGGTCATTGGTTTGTTTTGCTTCCTGTCGCCCAGGGGACTGGCCTCTTACGAATAACGAAAACCTGGGGCTTTTAGCCCTCGTTTCTGAACACTATTCCCGTTGTATCGCACTGCCAGCGTTCGCCGCTGTCCATATTCATCAGGGTCAGGTAGTTATCCCAGACATAGCCGGTATCGAGGGCGATGATATCTTTGTTGCCGGTTTTGCCCATTAGCGCGGCCCAGTGGCCGAACAGCAGGGTGTGCTGGCGTTGGGTGGGCCATTCGAACCAGGGTTTCATGTCTTTGGGAGGCGCATCGGCGCCTTTTTTGTTGTCGAAGTCGAGCTCACCGTTCGGTCCGCAGAAGCGCATGCGGGTGAAGGCGTTGGTGATGTAGCGCCAGCGGGCGGGGCCGGTCAGATCGTTATTCCAGGCGTTGGGTTCGTTGCCATACATGCTCTGAATAAAGTCGTTGAACCTGCCTGGATCGGCCAGCACGGCTTCGAGTTCCCGGGCTCTGGCGATGGCTTCCTGGTCGCTCCAGTTCGGCGGGATACCGGCGTGGGTCATCAGTAATTTGCGCGTTGAATCTTCCAGCAACAGGGGTTGTTGACGTAGCCAGTTCAGCAGTGTGTCGGCGTCTTCGGCGTTGAGAATGGCATCGAGATCCGGGTTGCTTTTGCGCGGTTTGTCGCTGTATGCCAGTGCCAGCAAATGCAGGTCGTGGTTGCCGAGCACCGTTCTGGCGGCCTCGCCAAGCCCTATGACAAGGCGCAGGCAACCAAGGGAGTCTTTACCCCGGTTGACCAGGTCGCCCGTCAGCCAGAGCTGGTCTTTCGCCGGGTCAAATTTTACGGCCTCCAGTAACAGTTCGAGCGGTTCGCGGGAGCCTTGCAGGTCGCCGACGGCGTAAAGCGTCATGAGCCCTCCTGTTCGCTCAGTACGTTGGCAATATTAACAAATTGTTCAATACCCAGCGTTTCGGCCCGTGCACCCGGGTTGATGCCGATGGCTTCGAGTTGTTCGTCGCTGATCAGGGTTTTCAGGTTGTTGCGCAGGGTTTTGCGGCGCTGACCGAAGGCGGTGCGCACGACTATCTCGAATTTTTTCGGGTCTTTAGCCACAAAGGGCAGGGTTTTGCGCGGGTTCAGGCGAACGATGGCCGATTCGACCTTGGGCGCCGGGGTAAAAGCACCGGGCGGTACGGTGAACAGATAACGCGCTTCACAGTGGTATTGCATCATGATGCCCAGGCGGCCATAAGCGTTGTCGCCAGGGGCAGCGCACAGCCGTTGCACGACTTCTTTTTGCAGCATGAAGTGCATGTCGTGAATGTTATCGGCGTAGTTAAGCAGATGAAACATCAGCGGTGTCGAGATGTTGTAGGGCAGGTTGCCGACCAGCCGCATCGGGCGCTCGTCTTCTACCAGGCTGCCAAAATCGAAACTGAGTGCGTCGGCTTCGTGAATGCGCAGCTTTTCGGCCCGAAAGAATTTGGTGCGCAAAATCGGGATCAGGTCGCGGTCGAGTTCGACCACATCGAGTTCGCCGCCGGTGGCGTCCAGTAAGGGCTCGGTTAAAGCGCCCTGGCCGGGGCCAATTTCGATCATGTGCTGGCCGGGTTTGGGGGCGATGCTTTTGACAATGCGGTCGATGACGCCCGCGTCGTGCAGGAAGTTTTGTCCAAATCGTTTGCGCGCTTTATGCATGCGAATGCTGGCTCCGGTGGTTGGCCATGGTAAAGGCGGTGGTGAAGGCGACGGCGAGTGAGCCATCGCTGGCGCGGCCGGTGCCGGCCAGGTCGAGCGCAGTACCGTGGTCGACCGAGGTGCGAATAAAAGGCAGGCCCAGGGTGATGTTAACGGCGGCGCCAAAGCCTTTGTATTTAAGTACCGGCAAGCCCTGGTCGTGGTACATGGCGAGCACGGCGTCGGCGCGGTCGAGGTAGTGCGGTTGAAACAGCGTATCGGCTGGCAGTGGGCCTTCCAGGTTCCAGCCCAGCCCGCGCAATTCTTCCAGCGCCGGCTCTATGATGTCGATTTCTTCCCGGCCCATGTGGCCGCCTTCACCGGCATGGGGGTTCAGGCCGGTTACTAGAATATGCGGCGCCTGGCAGCCGAAATCCTGTATCAGTGAGGCGTGCAATACGGCGGTCACTCGCTTGAGTTTGTCGGCCGTAATGGCCCCGGGCACGGCGCTCAGCGGTAAGTGAGTGGTCACCAGTGCGACACGCAGCCCTTCGGTGGCAAGCATCATGACGACCTGGTCGACCCCGGCTTTGTGTTCCAGGTATTCGGTATGGCCGCTGAACGGGATGCCTGCGTCGTTGATCACACCCTTGTGCACCGGCCCGGTCACCAGGGCGGCCCGGTTGGCCAGCGCCAGGTGGATCGCGACGTCGAGTGTTTCCAGTACGTAGGCGGCATTGTTGGGGTTGAGCGCGCCGGGCTCGCAGGGTTGGCGCAGCCGAACCGGCAACACGGGCAGAATGCCGGGCGTGTGACCGGTCAGTTCATCTGGTGATTGAATCTGCTGCACCGTGACGGCCAGGCCAAGCAACCTGGCGCGGGAGGCCAGCAAATCCGGGTCTGCGATGGCAAACCAGGGGCCGGGGTGGCTGTTCAACGCCTGTTTCAGCACCAGGTCGGGGCCGATACCGGCCGGTTCGCCGGGGGTAACTGCAAGTGGTAAGGTCAAAGCCGTACCTCTACAAAACTCTGGGCACGCAGCTCTACCAGCCAGCGTTCCAGGGCTTCCTGGTATTTGCGTTCCGAGAGCGATTCGCGGACTTGCTGGCGCAGTACGTCGAGGCCAATATCCTGAATGCGCTGATCTTCGACGCGCAGGATGTGGAAGCCGAATTCAGACTGGAACACCGGGCTGACGTCGCCTTCAGGCATCGACCTTACCTGGCTGGCAAAGGCGCGGACAAAGTCTTCCGCCTGGCGCCAGCCGAGGTCACCGCCATTGCCTTTGCTGCCGAGGTCATCGGTAAACTGGTTGGCTAGGCTGGCCATGTCTTCACCGTTGGCGATGCGCTCACGCAAGTCGGTTAGCAGGGTCTGGGCCTGCTCTTCGTTCAGCACCACATTGGGCCGAATCAGAATATGGCGAACCCGGTATTGTTCCACCTGCACGGCTCTGCGTTCGTTCTTACTGATCAACTGAGCCAAGTGCAGGGCGTCGTCGCGTTCAACCAGTATGGTTTCGTCCAGTTCCATTACCGGGACGACGGTGCGAAAGACACTGGGTAACTGGTCGACTTTACGCAACCCGAGATTGCGGGCGTCGGGGTCGTCTTCCAGACGGCCGCCCTGGTTCAGTTCGGCGCGCAGCGCACGGGCGGCGTCGGCTTCTTCGGGGGTGAAGCGGCGGTAGGCCAGTTCAAATTCCGCTTCGGCCAGAGACTGGCCGGCCAGGGTGTTCAGGTAGCGTTCTACCTCACCTTCGGTAACGCGGACGGTGCGCCCGACGTACTGGCGGCGCACCTCACCGATGGTCAGTTCCTGACGAATCTGCTCGCGCACGGTGGGGAAGTTTTGTCCGCTGCTTTGCAGTGCGGAGATGAACTGCTCTAGCGACATATTGCGCTGTTCGGCCAGGCGATTAACGGCGGCATTAACCTGGGCATCGGTAATGCGCAGGTTAATGGAATCGGCCAGCTGCAGCTGCAACCGTTCCAGAATCAGTGCATCGAGTATTTGTTGGCGCAGTTCGTTTTGCGGTGGTAACACGCCGGGGTTGCTGGCGTACTGGTCGCGCACGGCCCGGGTGCGTTCCACCAGTTCATTGGCGGTAACCACATCCTCGTTGGCCACGGCAACAATGCGGTCGAGCAACTCTTCCGATTGTGCTGGCAGGCTCAGGCTGGCGAAGACCAGCGCGCAGGCCCCGAGGCGGTATAAACGATGAATCACGGCAAAACTCCCAGTATTAAAGATAGAAAGTGGTAAAGCTGACCGTCACCGGATGGCGGGCACCGATGAAACGATCATAACTAACGGTAATTGTACAGGCGGCCCCGGTAACCGGGCACTTTTTCATCCAGTAAACTTTCGACATTGCCGGTACTGCCGCCCAGGCCTTTGAGCGTGACTTCAAATTTAACACCCTGTTCGGCTCTGCTTGCAAACAAACCGGTGCCGATGGTTTCTTCGTCTTCATCCGGCACGCTGTTGTAGCCGACCAGGCGCAGGTTCCAGCAACAGCTGTCGTAATCGATGCCGTAGACCAGATCGGTGTAGGCGTAGTCGTCGGTGGCTTCACCGGCATCGTCCAGCGGGCGCGACCAGTTAGCGTACCCAATGAGCGCCAGGTTTTCACGCACGGTCCAGTAACCGGAAGCGCCGAAGCTTTGGTAGCCCGCCGGGTTGTCGCCAGGGTCGGGCCGGTCGCCGCTGATGGCGAGGCGGATAAAGCGCCGGTCGTTGGGCAGAAAAGTGACATCCAGGCTGTAGGCTTGCAGATCCATGCTCTGGTGTTCGAACTCGGCGCTGGCATTGAGGTTCACCTGGCGGGTCGGCGCCCAGCGCGCATCGAGGTAGTTGGGGCTGTATTCGGGGCTGAACTCCGGGTTTTTTTCCAGTGCTGTGCCCTGGGTAACCCGTTCCTGGCTCAATTTGACGCCCTTGCTGACCCCCAGGAACGCGAGTTCCCGGCCACTTTCCTTGTCGCGCAGGCGGGAATCGAGCGCGGCGCTGAGCCGGTTCATGTCGCCAATGCGGTCGAGCCCTGAGAAACGGGTTTTGCTGAACAGCGCGAAATCGTTGCCGACCGGGCTGGTGTTCAGGTCGGGCAGGTCGCTCTGATCGACATAGGGGGTGTAGCTGTAGTGCAACCGCGGTTCAATGGAGTGCACCCAGACATCGCTGCCGGCAGCATAGGAACGTTCGGCGATTAATCGGCTGTCGATTGTGGCGCGCCAGTTCACTGCGTTGGCGGTGGCGGAGAAATCATCCGGTTTATGGCTGAAATCCGGGTCTACCGGGTTCGATTGCTGGTAGGCCAGTGCCAGGCCTTCAATTTCCGGTCTCAGGTAGCCCCATTCCACGTTCAGCGGGTAGCTGAGGCGGGTGTTCAGGTAGAAACGCTGCGAATCGGTTGCCAGGTGAAGCTGTGAAGGGGTTGTCAGGTTGTTCAGTCGGTCGTTGTCGAGCTGCCGACTGAACATACTGTAGGTACCGGTCGCGCCCAGGTTCAGGTTGCCCGGTAAACTGAGGCTGCTGTAGCGCAGGCTCAGTTCCGGCAGACGCTTGAGGTCATGGTTGGCTGCGGTGACGGTGTCGTCTTTCGGATCCTGCCATTCGGCGAGCAGGCTGGGGGTGACATTGCCGAACCGGGTCGTGGCGGTAACCTTGGCGGTGTGGAAATTGTCCGGGCTGTCCTGAACCGGGGTGGTGAAGGCCGAGCCAAATCGTAGTGTGCCGGTGGGGATTTTATGGCGCAGGTTCAGGTTCAGTGTCTGGTCTTCGACGATCTCGCCGCCGTTGTTAAAGTTCTGGTCGTAGCGGATGTCGCTGACCCAGCGCGTCGACATGTTGTAGCCGGTGGCCTCGCCCAACTGACCGGATTGCCGGTGTCCAAAAGCCCAGCGGCGTGGCGCTTCGGTATCGAGGGGGTCGTTGGATTGTGATATCTGCACATCAAGATCGGAGACGCCGTTGTGATCTTCAGTCAGAAACCGAAATTCATTGCGGGCCAGTAAACCCAGATCCGAATAGTAATGCAGGGTAAAAGTATCGTCATAATTCGGCGCCAGATTCAGGTAGTAGGGCACTGAAAGTTCGTTAAAACCGGGGTTGTCGGTTGCCAGGCCGTAGGTCCCGGTCAAAAAGCCGCTGCGGCGCCGGTCGTCGATGGGAAAGGATACATAGGGCACATACAATACTGGGATCGACTTGACTTGAAGCCGGGCATGCCAGGCTTTGGCGATGCCGGTCTCCCGGTTAACTTCAAAGCGGGCGGCGTGGATCTGCCAGCCAGGGTTCTGCGGCATACACCGGGTAAAGGTGGTGCTCTGACCGGTCAACAGGCTATCGCCCTGGCGCGACATGCGGCGGGCCTGGCCGTGCAAATCCTGCTCATGAAGGGCAAAATACGCCTGGTTAATATCAGAGGTGCGCTGATTAAGATCGAGCTGAGCTGAGCTGCCACCAATCATCGCACCCAGGGTGCGTAGCTGTACATTGCCCATCAGTTCGCCGGTTCCGGTGCTGCGCTGATAGGTAACTTCATCGGCCTGGAGCTGAAAGCTGTTCTGGCGGGCGCTGACGTTGCCGACCAGGTGGGCTTCATCCTGGGTTAGCAGGCGGCTTTCATCAAAATTGAAAGTCAGCGGGCTCTGGTCATCGGGCAGGTTAGGGTCGACGTTCGGGTCTGAACGCAGTGGATCGACAAAGCCGCCGGGGCAGTAGGGTGCAATGCCAGCCCGGTCACGTGCGGGTAATTCCGTATAGGGACGCCAGTCGGTCAAAATCCCTTTATTTTCCCGGGTTGTCGTACTTTCGGCCCACGCATCGTCTGGCAAACCGGTGGCTGTCAGTCCCAGGACGAGTGTTGCCCAGAGGGCGCTGTGAAGTCGGTGTGGTAACGGCATACGCCCGTGAACAGTGGTCAGAGTCAGAAGTGGCATAATACCGGAAAGGGGCTGGGTGGCATACCGTGGCAGTGTGCAAACGACCCGTATCGGGTTAAGCTGAGGGGCCGTATGCCGGGCGTTGCAACGCAGATTACGGCATCATACCGAGGTATGTGGATGCGGATTTTCACGGGCTTTACGCGCAAAAGAGGAAAAGCAGGGTGCAGTGGTACGGAAAAATCATTGGCGGTGCCATCGGGTTTTACACCGGCGGGCCGATTGGGTTGGTCCTGGGGTTGTTGCTGGGCAATGCGTTCGACCGCGCGCGCAGCGAGCCCGCTAACCCGTTTAACAGTGACGACCGCCGTGGCGTCATGCAAACCGTGTTCTTTCAGGCGACGTTCCGGGTGATGGGCAAGCTGGCCAAGGCCGATGGCCGGGTCAGTGAGCGCGAGATAGAACTGGCCCGACTGGTGATGAACCGGATGGGCCTGGATGCAACCCAGCGCATTGAAGCGATGCGCCTGTTCAATGAAGGCAAGTCGCCAGAATACAACATTATGCCGGTGCTGGAAGAGTTACGCGAGGTCATTGGCCGACGCCAGACCCTGAGCCAGATTTTTCTCGAGATTCAGTTGCAAACCGCCTATGCCGACGGTGGGCTAAGCGCCAGCGAACAGCGCGTTATTCAACTGATCTGCAAGGCGCTTGGTTTTAATAAGTGGCAGTTCGAGCTGATCAACCAGCGCATTAAGGCGCAGGCTCAGTTTTCACAGTCTAGCTATTCACCCCGTCAGAGTGGGCCGAGCATTGAGGAGGCCTATAAGGTGCTGGGGGTGGCAGCGGGTGCCTCCGATGTGGAGCTCAAAAAAGCCTATCGCCGGCTGATGAACCAGAACCACCCCGACAAACTGGTTGCCCGTGGCCTACCCGAAGAGATGACCGGCGTTGCCAAGGAAAAAACCCAGGAAATTCAGCAAGCCTACGAGATGATCAAGCAGTCCCGTAAAGCGGCTTAGCTTGGTGTCATGAGTCGGAAATTCGCCGAGTAATGTGTTTTGTCACCCATGTTTGCTTGGGTGCCATTCGGACTACCGCGCACGCCTACTGAAGGCACGCCGTGAACCCCTCCCTGGGGGCTCGGAGACAACATCCCTGTTGTCTAACGGCCTTCAGTAGGCGCACCCGGTAGTCCTTCGATAACCTGTGGTTAATTGATAGCGAATTTCCGACTCATGACACTTGGCGCCCTGGTGTCATTGCCGGATTATTCGGCAGACCTTGAAAGTCGTTACTTTGTCGTTATTACTTTATTTATGACCTATCAATGAGCTTATATTCCTTATGCCTATTTTGTCCGATCGATTAAAGGCCGGTAACACCGGTATTCCCCTTACGTTGCTGGAAAGTCGTGAATTTGAATCCTGGACGCAAGGGCGCCCTGGTGAGCAGGTTGCCTGGTTACGCGCCAGTGGCTTTACCGGCAAAGGTCTGGCGTTGTTGCCAGGTGAGAATGGAGAGCTGGCCGAAGTGGTTTTGGGTGTTGCGTCGTTGGATGATCAATGGATTCTGGGTGATCTGGCCAAACGATTGCCCGAAGGTGATTATCTGGTGCAAGGCTCCGACGAATTGCTCGACCGGGCCGGGTTGAGCTGGTTGTTGGGCAATTACCAATTTGACCGCTATAAAATCAGCGAGCCGGTAAAAGCCCGCCTGGTGATGGCCGATGAGCAACGGGTTGCACGTCTGCAACGCCTTGCGGAAGGGGTTGCACTGGTGCGTGATCTGGTGAATACGCCGCCCAACGACATGATGCCCGAGCATTTGTCCGAGGCCGCTCGGGCGCTGGCCGGTAGGTTTGATGCCACTTTCAACGAACTGGTCGGTGACCAGTTACTGACCGAAAATTACCCGACGATTCATGCGGTTGGTCGTGCTTCAGTTCATGCGCCGAGGCTGCTCGATTTGCGCTGGGGCAACGCTGAACATCCCAAAGTGACGCTGGTTGGCAAAGGCGTGTGTTTCGACAGCGGTGGCCTGGATATCAAGCCGGCGGCGGGCATGCGTTACATGAAAAAAGACATGGGCGGTGCGGCTCATGTGTTGGGGCTGGCGCAGATGATTATGTCGCTGAACCTGCCGGTGAACCTGCGCGTGCTGATTCCAGCGGTGGAAAATGCCGTCGCCGGCAATGCGTTTCGCCCTGGTGATGTGCTGCAAACTCGCAAAGGGCTGACCGTTGAGATAGATAACACCGATGCCGAAGGTCGGCTGGTGTTATGCGATGCACTGGCCGAAGCCGATACCGAAACCCCGGACATGATTATCGATTTCGCGACCCTGACCGGTGCGGCTCGGGTAGCGCTTGGTACCGAACTGCCCGGTTATTTCACCGACGCCGATGCCCTGGCCCGGGATCTCAATGCGGCGGGTAAAAAGGTCAGCGATCCGGTCTGGCAGTTGCCGTTGCATACCCCTTACGACGATTTTCTGAAAAGCGAAGTGGCCGATCTGGTCAATTGCGCGCCATCGCCTTTCGGGGGTGCGATTACGGCGGGTTTGTACCTGAAGCGTTTTGTCGAACAAACGCCCTGGGTGCATTTCGACATCATGGCCTGGAACCAGCGTGCCCTGCCGGGCCGTCCGGTTGGCGGCGAAGCTTTCGGGGTTCGCGCTGTGTTTGAAATGCTGGAACAACGCTACCGGTGAAAAGACGTGGGACATTGAGAGACGCAACACAATAAAGGACGCGAAACAATAAAAGACGCAGAACATTGAAAGACGCGAAACATGAAGGGACGCTAAACATTAAAAGACGTTCCAGATTTTCTGCGTCTTTCCGTGTTTTTCGTCCCTTTGTGTTTTACGTCAGTTCATGTTCTGCGTCAGTTAATGTGTTACGTCTTTTATTGTTTCGCGTCAGTCCCTGTCCCACGTCTTTAATTCTGTTTAGGTCCAAACTCTCCGGCCAGTGCTATGAAGTCGTTCAGGTAGGGGCTTTTGCCTTCTACGCTGCGAATGGCGGCGTAGAGGGTGCCGTGCAGGCCTTGTTCGCCCAGCGGGCGTGAGGTTAGCGATGACGTCGGTTGCTGGGCGTAGCGCAGTACCCAGTCGGGTAGGGCTGACAGGCCGCGGCCGCTGGCGACGAGCAGTAGGATTACGGCGGTCAGTTCCGACTGACGGATGGATTTTGGCTCGACCCCGGCCGGGCTGAGGAAGTGTTTGAATACGTCGAGCCGGTCGCGCGATACCGGGTAGGTGATCAGTTGTTCGGTTTTCAGGTCTTCTGGGGCAATCCAGTCTTTTTGCGCCAGGGGGTGATTTTCGGCCATGACCAGGCGGCCTTCGTATTGAAACAGGGGGCGGAAGACCAGATCGCTGGCTTCGACCGGGTCGGATGAGATCACCAGGTCCAGCTCGCCTTCGCGCAGGGCGGTAATGGAGTCGAAGCTCAGGCCCAGGCGAATGTCGATGTCGACCAGCGGCCAGGCTTTCTTGAACCGCTCCAGCACGGGCATCAGCCAGTCGAAGCAGGCGTGGCATTCAATGGCAATGTACAGCCTGCCCGCTTCTCCGCTGGCCAGTCGGCTCAGTTCATCCTCCACGTCCGCCATGCGCGGCAACACCTGATCCGCCAATTGCACCAGTTTGTAGCCAGCCGGGGTTAATCGGATCGGGCGGGTGTGTCTTAGAAAAAGCGACACATCAAAATGGTGCTCCAGGCTTTTCAACTGGTGCGAAAGCGCCGACTGGGTGATGTGCAGTTGCTCGGCGGCCCGGGCGAGGTTGCCGCAATCAGCAATGGTTTTAAGGCTGTGCAGATGACGCCGCTCCAGAAACATATGAATCCTATTTGATAAAAACGTGAAAATTATGAGATGGAATTGAATTTACATCATAGTCACACTCTGTCCCCAATGAATCAATAGCCAATCAGGGACTTGTCATGACGTTCGCACACACTCTTGGATTTCCGCGCATCGGCGCGCAACGGGAACTGAAATTCGCACTCGAAGCCTACTGGGCGGGCGATCAGGATCAGGCGGCTTTGCTTGAGGTCGGCCGCACCCTGCGCCAGCGTCACTGGCAGTTGCAGGCCGACGCCGGGCTGGATGCGGTAACGGTGGGTGATTTCTCCTATTATGATCAGGTTCTGGATATGTCGGCACTGTTGGGCGTGGTGCCCGAGCGTTTTGGTCCCGTTACCGGTCAGGTTGATCTCGACACCTATTTTCGTATGGCGCGGGGTCGTGCCCCCTCAGGGACACCCGCTGCCGCTTGCACCATGACCAAATGGTTCGACACCAACTACCACTATCTGGAACCCGAAGTTCGCGCAGACCAGACATTTTCGATCAGCACGACGGCGTTGTTTGACCAGGTAGCGGAGGCACAGGCCGCTGGTCATGCCGCCAAACCCGTTATTCTGGGGCCGCTGACCTGGCTGTGGCTGTCAAAGCCTGCAGGCGGCGACAATTTTGACCGGTTGAGCCTGCTGGATGCGCTGCTCGACACCTATGCCGGGATTCTGAACCGCCTGGCGGGGCAGGGTGCTGGCTGGGTACAGATTGATGAGCCGGCTCTGGTGCTGGATTTGCCACAGGAGTGGAGGTCCGCCTATGAGCGCGCTTACCACCGGTTGAAATCGGCGCCGGTCAAGATCCTGCTGGCCACCTATTTCGGTGCGCTGGAAGACAACGTGACCCTGACCTGTAACCTGCCCGTCGCCGGTATCCATCTGGACGCGGTCAGCGCCCCCCATGAAGTCACTCAGGTAGTTGACTGGTTGCCGAGCCACAAGGTGCTGTCGTTGGGCATCGTCAGCGGTCGTAATATCTGGCGTACGGACCTTGACCGGGCGTTGCAAACCCTGAAGGCCGCCCAGGCCAAACTGGGTGACCGGCTCTGGGTGGCGCCTTCTTCATCCTTGCTGCATGTTCCGGTGGATCTGGCTCAGGAAGCCGAGCTGGATGACGAGCTGCGCAGCTGGCTGAGTTTTGCGGTGCAAAAACTCGACGAGGTGGTGTTGCTCAAACGGGCCCTGAGTGCGTCTGCAGATGCACAAACGCTTGCTCAATTGAGTTCGGCGGCTCAGGCCGCTGAGCAGCGTCGCCAGTCACCGCGATTGAAAGTGGCGGAGGTGCGTGACCGGCTGGCCAAGCTGACGGCGCTGACCTCAGCCCGTGCCGAGCCGTTTAGCGAACGCCGTGCAGCCCAGCAGACGGTGCTGCCGTTGCCGCTGTTTCCAACCACGACCATCGGCTCATTTCCACAAACCCAGTCGATTCGTCAGACGCGTCGGGATTACCGCCGGGGCGACTTGTCGCAGGCTGAGTATGAACGTCGCATCGAAGCCGAAATTCGGGACACGGTGCGCGCCCAGGAGGCCCTGGGGCTGGATGTGCTGGTGCATGGCGAAGCCGAACGCAACGATATGGTCGAATATTTCGGTGAGCAACTGGACGGGTTCGCGTTCACGCGGTTCGGCTGGGTGCAGTCCTACGGTTCACGCTGTGTCAAACCGCCGGTGCTGTTTGGCGATGTGCAGCGACCGGCACCGATGACCGTGCGTTGGGCGCAATATGCCGCCGCCCAGACCGACAAGCCGATGAAAGGCATGTTGACCGGCCCGGTGACCATTCTGAACTGGTCTTTCGTGCGCGATGATCAGCCACGGTCCGACACCGCGCTGCAACTGGCGCTGGCGTTGCGTGATGAAGTGCTGGACCTGGAAGCCGCCGGCATCGGTATTATTCAAATCGATGAAGCGGCCCTGCGCGAAGGCCTGCCGTTGCGCCGTCGTCACTGGCAGACCTATCTTGACTGGGCCGTCGGTGCCTTCCGCCTGACCGTCAGTGGGGCCGCCAGCGAAACCCAGATTCATACTCATATGTGTTATTCGCAGTTCAACGATATTCTGGGCTCCATCGCCCATATGGACGCGGATGTGATTACCATTGAGACCTCGCGTTCCGACCTGCGCTTGTTGGAAGCATTCAAAGCCTTTGAATACCCGAACGACATTGGTCCGGGTGTTTATGATATTCACTCGCCGAACACGCCCAGTGTTGAGCAAATCATCGATCTGCTCGAACAGGCCTCGCGGGTGATCCCGGCGCAGCAGCTCTGGGTGAACCCGGATTGCGGCCTGAAGACCCGGCGCTGGGAAGAGGTGACGCCAGCACTCGAGGCTATGGTATCGGCGGCCAAGGTGTTGCGTCAGCGTTATGCCGAGCAGGCACCTGCGTTGGGTCAAACGGCAAAAGTTTGATGCGCAATTAGCGGGTTTGTGTGACTTTCGTCAGCTCAGCAACCAAGGTACACTTCCGGAACCGGCGTGGATGGCTTCTGATCATCCCCCGGTTCCAATGAAACCCGATTCAAGCAGCAGTGTCGGCGTCGGAGTCGCAGGTTCGCCCTCGACCGGTCGGCTGTATTGGCAAAGTCGCTTACCGGCGGCCTTGCTTGAATACGCGCTGAAGATCGCTCCAACTTCGGGAAGAGCGGCGTTCTTGAGTCATAGCGAAGGTGCTCACCATGACACAAGCTGCGCATGAGCCGGAAATGTTGTCCGGCGGCGAAATGCTGATCCGATCGTTAAAAGACCAGGGCGTTGAATTCATTTACGGGTACCCCGGCGGGGCCGTACTGCACATCTACGACGCCATTCACAAGCAATCTGACGTTAAGCACATTCTGGTGCGCCATGAACAGGCGGCTACGCACATGGCCGACGCCTATGCCCGCGCTAGCGGCAAGGCTGGCGTTGTGCTGGTAACCTCCGGCCCCGGCGCGACCAATGCCATTACCGGCATTGCGACGGCGTATATGGATTCGATCCCCATGGTGGTCATTACCGGCCAGGTGATGAGTCACCTGCTGGGCGACGATGCCTTCCAGGAAACCGACATGATGGGTCTGTCGCGGCCGATCGTTAAGCACAACATGTCGGTTCGTGACCCGGCTGACATCCCGACCATTGTCAAAAAAGCCTTCTACATTGCCGAAAGCGGCCGTCCCGGGCCTGTCGTCATCGACATCCCCAAAGACATGACGATGCCCAACGAGAAGTTTCCCTACGAATACCCGGATCGCATCAAGATGCGCTCCTACAACCCGGTCAAGAAAGGCCACAGTGGTCAGATTCGCAAGGCGGTCAATGCTCTGCTGCAAGCCAAGCGGCCGATCATCTACAGCGGTGGTGGCGTGGTGTTGGGCAAGGCCAGCAAGGAACTGACCCAACTGGCGAAGCACCTGAATTACCCGGTGACCAATACGCTGATGGGGCTGGGCGCTTTTCCGGGTACCGACCGGCAGTTTATTGGCATGCTGGGCATGCACGGCGCCTATGAAGCCAACATGACCATGCACAATGCCGATTTGATTCTGGCCATCGGCGCACGCTTTGACGACCGGGTGACCAATAACCCGGCCAAGTTCTGTCCGGATGCGACCATCATTCACATCGATATCGACCCGGCGTCCATTTCCAAAATCATCCAGGCAGACATCCCCATTGTCGGGCCCGTCAAGCCGGTGTTGAAGGAAATGCTGGAGCAGATCGAGCAATCGAAACTCAAGGTTGATGAAGAAGCCCTGGGTTTGTGGTGGGAACAGATCGACGAGTGGCGCCAGCGTCACGGTGGGCATTACCGGCGTGATGACTCCGAAAAAATGAAGCCACAACACGTGATCGAAACCCTGTGCAAGGTCACCAAAGGCGATGCCTACATCTGTTCCGATGTCGGCCAGCACCAGATGTTCGCGGCCCAGTACTACAAGTACAACAAGCCCAATCGCTGGATCAACTCCGGCGGTCTCGGCACCATGGGCTTTGGCCTGCCAGCGGCGATGGGGGTGCAGTTGCACTACCCGAACGCGGCGGTGGTCTGTGTTACCGGTGAGGGCTCGATTCAGATGAACATTCAGGAACTGGCGACCTGCAAGCAGTACAATTTGCCGGTCAAGATCCTGTGCATGAACAACGGCTATCTGGGTATGGTGCGCCAGTGGCAGGACATGAATTACGAGTCCCGCTATTCGAACTCCTATGTTGATTCGTTGCCCGATTTTGTCGCCCTGGCCAAGGCCTATGGTCACACCGGTATTCGCATTGAATCGCCGGATGAACTTGAAGCCAAGCTGACCGAAGCCATGGCGATTACCGACAAGGTGGTGTTCATCGATGTCCTGATCGATCCGGACGAGCACGTCTATCCGATGCAGGTTCCCGGCGGCTGTATGGCCGACATGTTCCTGAGCAAGACGGAGAGGACCTGATCATGCGGCATATCATTTCAGTATTGATGGAAAACGAAGCCGGTGCACTGGCGCGGGTTGTTGGTCTGTTTGCTCAGCGCGGTTACAACATCGAGAGCCTGAACGTGGCCCCGACCGATGATGCGACGCTGTCACGTTTGACCCTGGTCACCAAGGGTGAAGACCGGGTCGTTGAGCAGATCACCAAGCACCTGAACAAGCTGATCGAGGTGGTCAAACTGGTCGACCTGACCGAAGGCTCGCACATTGAGCGCGAGCTGATGATGGTCAAGGTTCGGGCGACCGGTGCCCAGCGTGAGGAAGTAAAACGCACCTGCGACATTTTTCGCGGCCAGATCATCGACGTGACGCCGACCACCTACACCATTCAGGTGACCGGCAACGAAGAGAAAGTGAACGCCTTTATGGACGCCCTGAGCGGGGCGACTATTATGGAGGTGGTGCGAACCGGTGTGTCGGGCCTGGCGCGTGGAGACAAGACGTTGAGTCTGTAACCTCACCTTAACCTGACTGAACAGGCGGGCTTGTCCCGCCTTTTTTGGTTTTTTACCGACCGCTTTCTAACATGGGAGGCTTTCATGACGTTATCAGATGCATTCCTGGCCCGTCAGCGTGACGAACTGTCGGCGCTGAAGACACGATTGACGGAAGAACTGGCCTATTACCGGGACGCGGCCGCGCCGGTTACCCTTGATCAGGCTCAGGTCGGGCGCCTGTCCCGCATCGATGCCATTGGCCAGCAGGAAATGCACAAGGCCGCCGCCGTGCAGACGGAGCAACGGTTACGCCGGGTTATGGTGGCGTTGCGCAAGCTGGAGGCTGGTGATTACGGCTGGTGTGAGCAGTGCGATGAAGACATTGAGCCGCGTCGGCTGAAAGCACAACCGGAAGTGATTTATTGCCTGAAGTGCCAGGGCGCCAGCGAGGCTCACTGATCGTCTTTGTTGGCGCGTCGGCTGCGGGATCACGCTGGAAACCATGGCCAAGCCATCGAGCGTATAAATACCCGTTTGCTGGAGGCAGGCTCAGCCCCTTCCTGATCATCTGACTCACTGGCCCGATCAGCCAAAAAAAAAGCCCGCCGGATCGGCGGACTAATGCTCACTCCCTTTTGGGGACCTCACTGAGACCGGTAAAACGCTCGTCGGGCACTCAGGCTTCGACGAGACGCTTCATATCTGTCATGTAACCGCGCAGTTCTTCGCCGATCCACTCTATCGGGTGGGTGCGAATAGCGGTGTTTACTTTAATCAGTTCAATGTTATCGACCTGGCCGGAGACAGCACTCATGCCCTTGCCAATCACATCAGCACCGATTTTCGGCATAAAGTGTTCAGCCAGCAACGGAACCGCAGCATTGGCAAACAAATAGTTGCCGTATTCAGCGGTATCGCTGATCACAACGTTCATTTCATACAGCTTCTTGCGGGCAATGGTATTGGCGATCAACGGCAGCTCGTGCAGAGACTCGTAATAAGCGCTTTCTTCGATGATGCCGCTTTCAACCATGGTTTCAAACGCCAGCTCAACACCAGCTTTGACCATGGCGACCATCAGAATGCCGTTGTCGAAATATTCCTGTTCGTCCAGATCGTTGGCGGCTACCGGCGTCTGTTCGAAGTCGGTTTTGCCCGTGGCTTCACGCCAGCCGAACAAGTCTTTGTCGTCGTTGGCCCAGTCGGCCATCATGGTTTCACTGAAGTGGCCGCTGATGATGTCGTCCTGGTGTTTCTGGAACAGAGGACGCATCAGCTCTTTCAATTCTTCCGCTAACTGATAGGCACGGACCTTGGCCGGGTTGCTCAGGCGATCCATCATGGTGGTGATGCCACCGTGCTTGAGCGCTTCGGTAACCGTTTCCCAGCCGTACTGAACCAGCTTGCTGGCATAGGTTTTATCGACGCCTTCGGCGATCATTTTGTCGAAGCACAGCAGCGAGCCAGCCTGTAGCATGCCACAGAGAATGGTTTGCTCACCCATCAGGTCGGATTTAACTTCGGCGACGAAGGAGCTTTCCAGTACACCGGCACGGTGACCGCCGGTGGCCGCTGCCCAGGCTTTGGCAATTTCAAAACCTTCGCTTTTCGGATCGTTCTCAGGGTGAACCGCGATCAGCGTCGGTACGCCGAAGCCACGCTTGTACTCTTCACGCACTTCGGTGCCCGGGCATTTCGGGGCAACCATAACAACGGTGATGTCGTCACGGATCTTCTGGCCGACTTCAACGATGTTGAAACCGTGTGAATAGCCGAGTGTCGAGCCTTTTTTCATCAGCGGCATAACGGTTTCAACGACGTTGCTGTGCTGTTTGTCCGGGGTCAGGTTAACCACCAGATCAGCCTGCGGAATCAGGTCTTCATAGGAGCTGACCTGAAATCCGTTTTCGCTGGCGTTCTTCCAGGACTGGCGCTTTTCATCAATGGCCGCCTGACGCAGGGCGTAGGAAACATCGAGGCCAGAATCGCGCATGTTCAGGCCCTGGTTCAAACCCTGGGCACCGCAACCGACGATGACCACTTTCTTGCCCTTGAGCGCGTCGCATTCATTGGCGAATTCGGATTTTTCCATAAACCGGCACTTACCCAGTTGGGCTAACTGCTGGCGAAGATTCAGGGTGTTGAAGTAATTACTCATGCTGTGTCCTGTAAAGGCTGATAGTGGTTTGTCCACCGTTGCAGGGCAGTGTACAGAAGTGAGAGTGTTGCTGGAAATGAATTGTTCGAAACAGTTTGTTGCGCATTCTGATTTTTATCCGGTGTGTGAGGCAGTTGGACTGTGACGGGCATTGTTGCGTTTGCTGCAATATTACCGGGGGCATGGCATAATCGGGGGCCGGTTTAAGGAGTCGATTACTATGGATCTGCGAGCGCTCAAGCAGTTCTTACATTTGTCGCAATCGCTGCATTATGGCAAGACTTCAGAAGCGATGCATGTTAGCCCGTCTACACTAAGTCGCAGCATTGCGCGGCTTGAAGACGAGATCGGGGCAACCCTGTTTGAGCGGGATAACCGCACCGTGGTGCTAACTCAGGCCGGTCGTCTGTTTCGTGAGTTTGCCGAATCTACCCTGGCGCACTGGCAGGAATTAAGACACAAGTTGCAGAACGACCCGGGTGAGTTGCGTGGGCAAGTGCGGCTGTATTGTTCGGTCACGGCCAGTTACTCCTTTATGCTGGAAGTGCTGACCGAATTTCGCAAACGCTTCCCTAACATCGAAGTGATACTGGAAACCGGTGACGCCGCTCAGGCCGTGCAAAAGGTCATGGACGACGAGACCGATGTTGCGGTTGCGCCACGACCGGATCATTTGCCTAATCCACTGATGTTCGCTTCAATAGTCGAGACGTCGCTGGACTTTATCGCGCCGGTCATCGACTGTCCGGTGCGCAGTCTGATGCAGGAAACGCCGATACCCTGGGGGCAGATTCCCTTTGTGGTGTCCGAATACGGGTTGGCCCGAAAGCGCTTGGATCAGTGGTTTCGGGCGCATTCGATCAAACCCAATATCTATGCCCAGGTGGCTGGCAACGAAGCCATTGTCAGCATGGTGGGTCTGGGCTTCGGTATCGGGGTGGTGCCAGGGCTGGTTATTGAGAACAGCCCGATGAAAGATAAAATAGAGCGTATTCAGACCGATACGGTACTGCAGCCTTTTGATGTCGGGGTCTGTGTTTTAAACCGGCGTTTGCAGGACCCGCTGGTCAGTGCCTTTTGGCAAACAGCGGTCGACATAACCGGGGACTGAGGTACCCGGGTCATCCGAATCAACATCGCCCGGGTTAGCTAGGTCCGGGCCAAATTTATTATAAAAGGGGGGCTCTATGAGTTCCACAGAAGAGAAAATGACGGAGAGTGATCAATTGCCGGTTCAGCAGTTGTCCAGTCACCGCCGTGGCATTTATTTGTTGCCCAATCTGCTAACGACTGCAGCTTTGTTTGCTGGCTTCTACGCTATCGTATTGTCGATGAACGGGAGTTTCGTTCGGGCCGCCATGGCCATTTTTGTTGCGCAGATTCTCGATGGCATGGACGGACGAGTCGCGCGGATGACGCATACCCAAAGCGAATTTGGTGCCCAATACGATTCCATGTCCGACAACCTGGCTTTCGGTGTCGCACCCGCCATTCTGGTGTATCAGTGGTCTTTGCACAGTCTTGATAACCTGGGCTGGGTCGCCGCCTTCATCTTTGTTGCCGGTGCTGCTTTGCGATTAGCCCGCTTTAACACCCAGATCAATACGGTCGACAAGAAGTTTTTTGTCGGCCTGGCCAGTCCGGCTGGGGCCGGAGTGCTCTGGGCCATGGTGTGGGCACTGGGTGAGAAGGGCGTGGAAGGTGAGTCGGTAGCCTGGCTTATGGTTATTATTGTGCCGCTGATCGGCGCGATGATGGTCAGCCCCATTCGCTATTACTCCTTCAAAGACCTCAGCGACAAGGGTCGGGTGCCCTTTGTGGTGCTGTTGCTATCGATCATGGTTATCGCCGTGATCGCACTGGATCCGGGCCCGGTATTGTTGGCCTTCGCGGTGACCTATGCTCTGTCGGGCCCCGTCTTTGAAGTCTGGCGTCGTTTGCGGCTCTATAAAAATGCCCGAAAAGTAGACCCCAGCGACAGCTGATCCCGCTTCCCTGCGGCAGCGCCTTCTTATAAAAAGGATGTAAAGGCGCTGCCTCAGCCGTTCTCCTGTGCCAAAGTTGTAGCAGCTTGCTGCCTTACAGCTGGATCCTTTAATAAAAGTTCAATCCTCCAGTGTGAAACCAGTCAGCGTCTGATTCCGTAGTCTTTGGAGACTATGAACAAATCCAATGGGACGCGATGTATGTTAATTAAACAGGCTTCAGACTTAACCGAAAATGATGTCACCCCGAAATCGGCCTACCTGAACCGCCGGCATATTATTCAGGCAGCGGGTGGTCTGGCGCTGGCCGGTGCGGTGCCGGGCGTTTTCGCCGAAGATCAGAGCGCTCCGCACTGGATGAACCAGCGGGTTAATCAAACAGTGTTTCGCAGCGTCACCACCGACGAAGGCATGACCGATCGCTCTGATGCAACCTCGTACAACAACTTCTACGAATTTGGAACGGGCAAAGGCGACCCCGCCAAATACGCTGATGACTTTAATCCCTACCCCTGGGAGATCTCGGTAGAAGGTGAGTGTTCGAACCCCGGAACCTTTGATCTCGAGTCGATTGTGGCCGGTTCGGCAGCCACAGAAGAACGTATTTACCGGCTGCGCTGTGTAGAAGCCTGGTCGATGGTAATACCCTGGATAGGCATTGAGCTGGGTAAAGTGCTGCAGCAATTTGAACCGACCAGCGATGCCCGCTATGTAGCGTTCGAAACCATTGTACGACCGGATGAACTGCGCGGTCAGCGCAGCCGGTTCTCCTTTATCGATTACCCTTATCTGGAAGGTCTGCGTATGGATGAAGCCATGCATCCGCTGGCCTTTCTGGCTGTGGGTATGTATGGCGAGCCACTGCCAAACCAGAATGGCGCGCCGATTCGCCTGTTGCTCCCCTGGAAATATGGGTTCAAGAGCATCAAGTCGATCTCTCGCATTCGGTTTGTACGCGAAATGCCACCTGTTACCTGGAACATAGCGGCCGAAAGCGAGTACGGGTTTTACGCTAACGTTAACCCTGAGGTGGATCACCCCCGCTGGAGTCAGGCCAGTGAGCGACGCATTGGTGCCAATGGCGATGTCGAGCGAATTCCGACTCGAATGTTCAATGGGTATGACGATGTCGCCTCTTTGTATGAAGGTATGGATTTGAGGAAGTTCTTTTGATAGCAGGCATCAACCTCAGGCAAGGCTGGCTGTGGTGGGTGTTGTTTTGCGCGGCGTTGATACCGGCAGCTTGGTACTGGGGCCTGTTTGTGCTGGACCCCCGGGCATTGGGTGTCGACGCACTTGAAGTGGTGTTGCAGGAGATGGGGCACTGGGCGCTCTGGATGCTGTTGATCACACTGTCCTGTTCCACGCTGCGGCGGCGAACGCCTTTGCCCAGCCTGGTTCGGTACCGCCGTATGTTGGGGTTGTTCACCTTCTTTTATGCCAGCCTGCACCTGGGAACCTATGTGATCGGCTGGATCGAGCTGGACGCGACGGTCTTCTGGGAAGACGTCAGCAAGCGACCCTTCATATACCTGGGCATGATCGGCTGGGTTGGGCTGCTGGTATTGGCAGTGACCTCGCCCAAAGCCATGGTGCGCAGGCTTAAGAAGAACTGGAAACGGCTGCACCAGCTGATTTACGCCATTGTGATTCTGGCAGTGACCCATTTTTGGATGCAATCGCGGGTGTCCTCGTTCGAAGCCTGGATCTATACGCTGCTGATTTTCTTTCTTCTGGGCGAGCGTGCCTGGGCCAAACTGAAGGGGCGAGTTCAGTCTTCCCGGCGTGCGAGTACCGCACGAGCACAATAACTGACAGACGCTGGGTGTTACTGTCGTCTCTTGAAGCATTCATCGGGCCAGGTTGACTGTTTTTTTAAAACACCTCTTGACCCTCCCTCAGAAAAGACTATTATACGCCTCCCTCGCCGCACAGC
>NZ_JBBECH010000048.1:0-23032 GCF_040881935.1 Saccharospirillum sp.
TCCCCGCCCAAAACCGGTTTGGATGCTATTGGAGCCAATGCGGCTTAACCCATAATCGCTGGTAACGCATCAGGTTGTCAGTGTGCTGGCCATGTTTTCGCCAAACTGTTTTATCCAGGCTGCCCATTGCTGCTCGCTCAGCAAATCGAATGCATCCCCGACAGTGATCTCGCAATGCAGGGCATCTGCATCGGTTCGATAGGGCGGCGGTATCAGTCCGACCCGGTGTTGTTGCATCCAACGTTCGCCCTGCTCCAGGAACGCGTCTGGCTGGCAGCGAATACGCAGTCGAAACATGTTGGTGTGAGGGGTGGCGGGCCAGGTACTGAAACCAGGCAGCTGGTTCAGTTGTCCGGCCAGCCAGCGTGCTTGCTGGCGGCGTTTGGGCAAGGCTGACAAGTGTTAGCGCAGGCGCGAAAGGTAGTTCGGTATTGATCGACCGACATGAGTGACCTCTGATATCAGAATAGAGGTTAAGTCTAGCGTTTTTCAGCAAGACATTCAGACTGTAATTACATCAGTAAGTGAATGTCTTAGCCTTGCGTCAAAGCATTTTATGGATCCAATCCGACGGCGATCACTGTCGCGTTCCGGTACCCCATGCTTTGCAGAGAAGCCGCTGAGAGTGAACCGGGTTGCTTCGGTTCGATGGCCGAATTGTGCACGGAGTTGATGCACATCAACAGAGCGTCGAACGTGAACAGACGTCCTGTCGGGTTAGTGATTTGTAAGGGCTGTCGCGATAGCCTTACCCAGTCTCTCGGTTGTGCCCTTGCCTCCGAGGTCGGGCGTCAGGATACCTGGATTGCCTTCAGCAAGAACGCTTTTAATGGCTTTCACAATGGCCTCTCCGGCGATGACTGCGATCGAATGTGACATGGTTAAATCTCCTGGTGTTATCAGCGGTTCATGCCTGGGGTCAGGCGTTCATCCATGTAGCGAGAGGGCGTGCGGCGATAAATCAGCTCTGACAGACCGCCGTGGCAAGAGAGTCAATTTGATGTCGAGTGTTGGTATGCCCAGCCACTGTACCTTAACCCCGAGCCTCGCTGGCAAGATTGGCTCGTCCGTTGGGTGGCCCATTGATTCCAGGTAAACTCTGGTGAAGCACGCAATAATGATTAATACTGGATAATACACCCATTTTAAATCACGCCACAAAAAGGATATGACAATGAGCAAACACTCAGGGTTACCACTTCGTGCGATCGGTATTGGCTTGTTGATTCTGGGCATTGGCCTGGCTTTCTGGGGCTTTCAGCTGTCGGATTCCCTTGGCTCGCAAATCACTGAGGCAGTGACCGGTGCAGAAACTGACCGAGTTATGATGTTTTATATAGGCGGCGCAGTCAGTTTTTCTGTGGGCCTTTTTCTTTTTATGAAGAAGTAGAAACCACCCTTGCTAGGGAGTTTCTGAAGCACAGCTAACACAAAAACTGGTGTAGGGTAGCAGGTCCAGTCGAGCAGTGTTGATGGGCTTGCCGCACTGTTCGCAGACATCACCGGTGCCGGCGGCCACTCGTGCCAGTGCGCGTCTGACCTGCTGCAGCTCTTCCCGGGTCTCGGACTCCAGGCCGTCAACAACGTCGTCGTTCTGGCGTTGCACGGCCTGCTCGGCGAAGTCCTTCTCCAATGACCCGGGTTCCCGGTGTTGATGGGCATGATAGCGGTTCAGCCGCTGTTCCAGCTCCCTCTTGAGGGCTTCGAGACGTATTTGTCGGTCGCTCATTGCGGTACTCCCGCTCATTCTGAAAATAGCAGTTTACACCGATTCAAGATGGCTGCTAATGCCGGAAATTGCCAGTTGCCCCGGTAAAATTTCTACCCTACAGACAGGGTCTGTCCCGTTTTCCCCTCGTAACCTTCTGATTAAAAACAGCAAATTTCAACCCATCGTATGTGTTCCCGGTGAGGCTCATGACACCTCCGGGCATTACCCGAAGAGCCATCGCAAGGAGACCTGAAAAAAATATTTGCATTCGTATGCAAAAAGCCTATTGTAGGTCCATGACCCTGTGTTTGATCACCTTCAAGCCAGTGCCGATCACTTTATGCAGCCTCAGGAGCCGCCGTTATGACCAGCACCAAAGTCGACAGCAACGACAATCGTCCTTCCAAGTCCGAAGCAAAGAACGCCACGGCGTCTGCTTCGCAGGATAAAGCCGTTTTCCAGTGTGAGCGCCTTGATTTCGTCGACCTTGTCCCGGAAAACCGGGCTCGTGTGCAATCGATGAAGGGGTTTGACGATTGCTATACCGACATTGTCGATTACATCGTCCGCTGCACCCACAAAATCTGGGATGAACGCGATGTCGGGCTGATCTATACCCACTATACCCACAATTGTGTGCTCTACGGCACCATGGGCACGATGTACAACCGGGAAGACGTGGTACGCGACACCATTCAGCGCCTGGTCAGTTTCCCGGAGCGTCGTGGCATGGCCACTCACGTTATCTGGAATGGTAACGACAACGACGGTTTTTACACCTCCCATCTGGTGACCGGTTCAGGTCGTCACAGCCAGAGCGGGCATTTTGGTCCCGCTACCGGTCGTACCTTCCATTCCCGAACCATTGCCGATTGCATGATTTATGAAAACAAAATCTATCGAGAATGGGTGGTCGCCGACCAGATGGCCATTTTCAAGCAGTTGGGGCTGGATGCACATGCCTTTGCGGAAAAAATTGCCAGGAACAAGATCGCTCAGGGCCTGACCAATCTGGATATCGGCGAAAACCGGTTGATGATTGGCCAATACCCGCCGGCGGAAACCGCAGACCTTGGCATCGCCAACAACGCCCTGGAAGAGCGGACACTGCAATGGCTGCACGACGTCTGGAACCGGAAAATGTTCGGCACCATCAAGGATGTGTACGCCCCGACGGTGATGTACCACGGCCCGTTGATGAAAGAACTCTATGGTGTGGCTGCGGTTATGCACCAGGTAATTGGGTTGATCGGTTCTTTGCCGGACGCAGTTTTCCAACCCCAGCACATCAGCTCCGTCGACTGCGTGGAAGGCGGTACCAAAGTTGCCGTGCGTTGGGTATTGGAAGGGCATCACTTGGGTTACGGCGGTCTCGAATCACTGGGAGATCCGACCGGAAAACGATTGCAGGTGATGGGTATTTCTCACTTCCATTACAAAAATGACCGGATCGTCGACGAGTGGTGTGTATACGACGAACTCTCTGTGCTGATGCAATTGAAAATGGCTCAATTGCAAGATACGGAAGCACACATGGAGCCAACGGCAGACTGATCAGAAACTTCGAATTAACGCCGGGAGAAAGCGTTGTTTTCTCCCTTTCCAAGACAGAAAGACTAATAAAAGCAACTGTACGGAGAGTGTCATGAAGAAAGCCACAATCACAACGCTGGTCGGTGCGACGCTGACCCTGTTAGCCAGCAGTGCCTTTGCTGAATGTAACATCAGCGCAGGGTCCGTTCGCATTCTGGGCAACGATTTCGACTCCATTCGAACCGTTACTGATCAGGCGAAGACCTGTGCCTCAGCAGAGACTACGGTTCGAGTGAACCTGACCACCGAGCACAAGAACATTCAGGTGCCTGCGCTCACTATTACCCCGGCTGAGTACACCGTTGCGCTGATTGCCAACAATTCTATTAGCCCGTTACTGTCGGCGGATCTGGTTCGACCGCTGAACGATCTGGTTGAGAAGTACGGTCAGGATCTGCTCCCCAACCAGTTGATCCGCACTGGTGACGATGTCGTCGCGATTGCCTTTATGGGCAACGCCCAGCATCTGTTCATGCGCGGCGATATTCTGGATGAACTGGGTGTCGAACCTCCGGCAACCTATGATGAGATCATTGACGTCGCGGAGATGATTCGCAGCGAAGGCATCATGGAATACCCCTTGGCTGCCACCTATGAAGCAGGCTGGTACCTGGCTGCCGAGTTCGTGAACATGCACCTGGGTATGGGTGGCCAGTTTTTTGAGGCAGGCTCGGCACAGCCGGCGCTGAACAACGAAGACGGTATTCGCACTCTGGAAATGATGAAAACGCTGACTGAATACATGTCGCCCGAATACCTGACAGTAACCGCCGATGAAATGAAACAGATGTACCTGGCGGGTGAAGTAGCCATCATGAACCAGTGGGGTTCCATGGTTTCCGGCCACCTGGGTGAAGACAGCGGTAATGCGCAAATCTCCGAAGCCACTATCCTGGCCCCGGCGCCTACCGTGAATGGAAGCAGCACACCGGCGGCCGCGCTCTGGTGGGATGGTTTCACCATTGCCAAAAACATTAGCGATGCAGATGCCGAAGCGTCATTTCAGGCGATGATGTATGGCATTCGCCCCGAAATGGCTCAACAGAATCCGACTGCGGCCACCTGGCTGATCAAGGAATTCGATGCGCCGGAGAGTGCCCAGGGCGTACTGCAAACCGCTCGACTGGGCGCCCGCGGCTATCCAATGAGTCCTTTTATGGGCTATATGCACGCCGCTCTGGGTACTGAGCTGTCGGACTTCATGCAAGGTCGTGAAAGTGCCGAGCAAGCGTTGACGGATGTAGAGGCGAGCTATCTGGCATCAGTCAGAGAAGCCGGCCTGGCAGACTGATCCGGGCATGGGTGGTGCTACTGAGGAGTGAGTACAGTGGCACTGCCAATTTTCCGGCCCATGGAGTTTCAGTATGACTCATAAAACATTTTTTGCGTTCATCTTCCCCTCCTTGCTGGCGATGATTTTATTTATCGCCTTGCCCATCGGGTCCATCGTCATACAGTCGTTGCATGTCGAGCATCCCCGGATATTGGTTGAGGTTGAAAACTGCGGCCCCTTTGGTTGCGAACGCGAAACCCGGGTTGATACCCAGGCGACCCAGGCACTGCAAGACGAACAGCCGCTGGGGCAGTTTAACGGCTTGGGTACCTACTTCGACCGTCGACACTTGGCCACTGAAGAAGTAAGCCATATCTTCAACAACAATGAGGGATTTCAAGACATTGTGCGGCAAATGTATAACCTGCCGTTCTACAAAGCACTGTCATTTACCCTTGTGTACACCTTCATTGTTACACCATTAGGCATGGCGCTCGGGTTCTCGATAGCACTGGCGGTCAATGCGATCCCTCGCTTTCTTAAAGGCCCTATTATTTTCTTTTCGTTGTTGCCGATGATCGTAACACCCCTGGTCGGGTCGTTGATTCTATTCTGGATGATCAATACTCAGGGTGTTATCGGCTCGAACCTCCAATTGCTGTTTGAAGACCCAGACTTGTCGCTGCGTGCCTCGCCGTTGCTTACCTGGATCACCCTGATCGTATATGGGGTCTGGAGCATGGCACCTTTCTCCTTTGTGGTGTTTTATGCCGGCTTGCAGACCGTACCTTCAGACACACTGGAGTCGGCCAAAATTGACGGCGCCAGCCGCTGGGAGCGCATTCGCTTTGTTGTGATGCCTCACCTGATTCCCCTGGCCACCTTTGTAGCGCTGGTGCAGTTGATGGATAACTTCCGGGTGTTTGAGCCCATAGTGGGTTTCAGTGCCGAGGCTAATGCTACCTCACTGTCCTGGAACATCTTTAACGATCTGCGCGGGCAAGTCGATCAGCAATACAGTTCCGCTGCGGCTACCTCGGTACTGACCGTATTCGGTGTGGTGGTGTTGCTGATGCCCGTTTTAATTCGGCTCTGGCGCGATTTTAACCGCAAGGCGTAGTGAGGCTTAACCTTATGGAACCATCTACCATTAATCGTCGACCGCTGTTGTTGTCGACTACCTCAAGCCTCTTTTTGGTGTTGTGGTTAATTGTTGCGGCATTCCCATTTTTGTGGACAGTCTGGGGGTCGTTCAAAGTTGAGGCCGATTTCTTTTCCCGTGAGAACTGGCAACTGGCCATAACCGGCATGAATACCCTGTCACAGACGGGCAGCGCCTTTACTGGCGACGGTTACCAGGGCGCCTGGATTGAGCGTGATTTCTGGCGAGCCGCCTGGAACACCGTCATAGTGACGGTATCAGTGACCGCCATCTCCCTGGTACTGGGAACACTGGGCGGCTATGCTCTGGCGCCGGTCGGCGCGTCGCTACACCCTGTGGATTCTGATTGCCGCCCTGGTGTTTCGCGCCATGCCGCACATCACCCTGGTATCCGGTTATATGTTGCCATTTTTCGAATGGAACATCTGGGGTGCCTTGCCAACGGCGATCATCGTTCTGGTGGCTATTAACCAGCCGTTCGCCTTGTGGATGCTGCACAGTTTTTTCCTGTCTATTCCCAAAGATCTGGATGAAAGCGCCATGGTCGATGGCTGCACCCGGTTTCAGGCGTTTCGACAAGTCGTTATTCCGGTTATGTGGCCAGGGGTAATTACTACCGGTCTGTTCAGTTTCCTGCTGGCTTACAACGACTTTGCCGTTACCGCCATGCTGCTGAACCAGGACAATCAGACCATGGTTCCGAAAATTGCCAGCTTTCTGGGAACGGTGCAAACGGAGGGCGCTGTGATGTACGCCGTTGCCGCTGTCGTATCCGCAACCGTACCACTCTTTATGTTGGTGATGTTTTTCCAAAGACAGATTGTCAGCGGTCTGACCGCTGGTGCCGTGAAGGGGTAATAAGATGGCTGAGATTCGCCTGAAAAACGTGTGCAAGCGCTGGGGCAAGATTTCCGGCGTCGATAATTTCGATCTTCACATTAAAGATGAAGAATTTCTGGTACTGCTCGGGCCATCCGGCTGTGGCAAGTCGACCACCATGCGCATGATCGCCGGCCTGGAAGATGTCTCTTCCGGAGAGATCTGGCTGGGGGATCGCATGGTCAATAAACTGGAACCCAAGGATCGGGATGTATCCATGGTGTTTCAGAGCTATGGCCTGTACCCGAACATGACGGTTTACGAAAACATTCGCTTTCCGATCAAGGTTCGCAAGGTTCCCAAGTCGTTACATCATGAGCAGGTCATGAAGGCAGCAGAGATGGTCGACCTGGTCGACTTTCTGCATCGCAAGCCAGCCGAGTTGTCGGGTGGGCAGCGTCAGCGTGTCGCGCTTGGTCGGGCCATTGTGCGCAAACCGACGGTGTTTCTGATGGATGAACCGCTGTCCAACCTGGATGCCAAATTGAGGGTGTCGACCCGGGCACAGATCAAGAACCTTCAGTTCCGACTGAAGACCACCACCATCTACGTGACGCACGACCAGATTGAAGCGATGACACTGGCCGACCGCGTCGTGGTGATGAATCTGGGTCGCATTCAACAGATCGCCACACCCACTGAAATCTACGATAACCCGGCCAATACCTTTGTCGCGGGTTTTATTGGCAACCCGGCCATGAACCTGATTAAGGGAACCATAGAAGCTGGGGTCTTTACGGCGGAAAACATTCGCATTGAAGGCCTGCCAGGCCAGCATTCTGGCCCGATCACCCTCGGTTTTCGTGCGGAAGACGCTGAATTGAAGGAGACACAAAGCGCGATCAATGCACCGGTGTATGCCATGGAACTGCTGGGTGACTCGTCGATGATTGCCTTGTTTGTCGGCGGAGAGCTGATCAACATCAAGGCGCCGAAGGACTTTCGTGCCGAGATTGGTTCCAGCGTCAGCATCTCGGTTGATTCAAGTCAGTGTCACCTGTTTGACGCGCAACGCGGTGACCGGATTTCAAACGACATCTAACACAGCAGGCGAGTGAGCAGGCCGATGGAATTCGGCAAATTTCAATAGCCTGCTACATAACACGACAAAATATAGGCAACACAGGACTCGATCACATGAGCATAGATTATTTGAAGAAAAACAAGCCCAGCAATGAACGCAATGCCGATGACCAGAAGGTACGCGACATAGTTGAGAACACGCTGGCCGATATTGAACAGGGTGGCGACCAGGCCGTGCGAACTTTGTCGGAAAAATTCGACAATTACAGCCCGGCTTCCTTTCGCTTGTCCCAGTCGGACATTGACGAACTGATCAGCCAGGTATCGCCCCGGGACCTGGACGACATCAAGTTCGCGCAAACTCAGGTCAGAAACTTTGCCCAGGCACAACGGGATTCGATGACCGATATTGAAGTTGAAACCTTGCCCGGCGTGATACTGGGTCACAAAAACATTCCGGTTCAGTCGGTCGGTTGTTATATCCCCGGTGGCAAATTCCCGATGGTGGCCTCTGCCCACATGTCGGTGGTGACAGCAGCCGTCGCCGGGGTTCCGCGAATTATTGCCGCTACGCCGCCGTTCAAAGGCAAGCCCAATCCGGCGGTGATCGCGGCCATGCATCTGGGCGGCGCCCACGAAATCTATGTGCTGGGTGGCATTCAGGCGGTGGGTGCCATGGCCATTGGCACCGAAAGCATTGCACCGGTCGACATGCTGGTAGGCCCTGGTAACGCCTTTGTTGCCGAAGCCAAACGGCAATTGTTTGGCCGTGTCGGTATCGATTTGTTTGCCGGGCCGACGGAAACCATGGTCATCGCCGACGATACCGTTGATGCGGAGCTCTGCGCTACAGACTTGCTCGGCCAGGCCGAGCATGGCTATAACTCGCCGGCCGCTCTGTTAACCACGTCGCGAGCCCTGGCGGAAGCCACGCTCAAAGAAGTCGACCGGCTGCTGGAAATACTGCCCACGGCCGATACCGCTCGTAAAAGCTGGGAAGATTACGGTGACGTAATTCTCTGTTCAACACACGAAGAACTGCTCGAACTGGCCAATGACATGGCCTATGAACACGTTCAGGTGATGACCGACCGGGACGACTGGTATCTGGACAACATGCACAGCTACGGTGCTCTGTTTCTGGGACCGAGAACCAATGTCTCCAATGGCGACAAGGTCATAGGCACCAACCACACACTGCCGACCAAAAAAGCAGGGCGTTACACCGGTGGGCTTTGGGTGGGCAAATACCTGAAAACCCACAGTTACCAGCGCATTACCACCGATGAAGCAGCGGCCGACATCGGTGCCCGGTGTTCCAGACTGTGTATACTCGAAGGCTTCGTAGGCCACGCCGAGCAAGCCAATGTGCGGGTTCGTCGCTATGGCCATCGGCACGTTGACTATGGGACCGCTGCACAATGAAACTTCCTGAAACACCTTCTTTCCAGCTGACCGGCAAGACGGCCCTGGTAACCGGCGCCTCTTCAGGCATTGGCCTGGCCTGCGCCGTAGCGCTGGCCGGTGCCGGTGCCCGGGTTTATCTGGCGGCGCGCTCGGCCGACAAGCTGCAAGAAGCTGTTGCTGAATTGGAGCAACGTGGCCAGTCGGCTGTGGCGGCACGGCTCGATATTACGGACATCGAGGCAACAGCCTTGTGGGTTGAGCGCAACGGCCCTTTTGACGTGCTGGTAAACAGCGCAGGCCTGGGACGGCATGGGCCTGCGGTCGATACCACGCCCGAAGCCTTTGACCAGGCCATGAACCTGAACGTGCGCAGCGCCTACTTTCTTACCCAGGCGGTGGCGCGTGGCTTGCTCAAAGCGGGAAAGGCCGGTTCTCTGATCAATATTTCCTCGCAAATGGGCTCGGTTGGTGGGGTCGACCGCTCGGTTTACTGCGCGACCAAACATGCAGTCGAGGGCTTTACCAAGGCCATGGCGATAGAGTGGGGCAAGGCGGGCATTCGGGTGAACACCCTGTGTCCGACCTTTATCCGCACACCGCTGACTGAAGCCACCTTTACCGACCCGGAGCGGGTGCAATGGCTGCAAAGCAACATTGTGCTGGACCGGGTGGGTGAAGTGGAGGACATCATGGGCGCGGTGTTATACCTGGCATCGGACGCCTCCGGTCTGGTCACCGGCAGTGCGCTGAGTGTCGATGGTGGCTGGAGAGCGCACTGATGACCAACCAGAAAGTTACGTCACACGATGTTGCACGCCACGCCGGTGTCAGCCAGTCGGCGGTATCCCGTTATTTTACGCCCGGTGGTTCGGTCTCGAAAAAGAAAGCCGAGCTGATTCAGGCCGCGGCCGATGAACTGGGGTACCGGCCCAACGTGCTGGCCCGGTCGATGATCACCGGTCGCAGCAAGATCATTGGGTTGGTCGTGGCCTATTTTGAAAACCAGTTCTATCCTGAAGTGCTTGAACTGATGTCAGTGGGCTTGCAGGCCAAGGGTTATCACGTACTGGTGTTCATGGCATCGAGAACGGTGGGCGATGTTGAACCCATTGTTCAGGAAATGCTAGATTACCAGGTCGATGGCATTGTGATGTTGTCAGTATCCATGTCATCGACGCTGGCTGAACAGTGCGCTTCGCAGGGTATTCCCGTCATGTTGTTCAACCGGGACCAGGCTGATGATCGGTTGTCGTCGGTGACCAGCGAGAATGGCCTGGGCGGTGAACTGGCGGCCGAATTGTTGGTGAAAGGCGGCTACGAGCGCATTGCCTACCTGGCCGGGTTCGAAGGAGCCTCAACACAAATCCTGCGAGAGCAGGGTTTCCTGAAAGGTTTAAAAGTGGCGGGCAAATCCCTATTTGCGCGCGAAGTCGGTAATTTTCATTACGACCAGGCAGCCGCCGCGGCTCGCCGGTTATTCGAGCGGGACATCAAGCCCGATGCCGTGTTCGTCAGCAACGATCACATGGCCTTTGCCGCCATGGATATCATTCGTCATGAGTGTCAGCTGTCGATTCCCGGTGACGTTGCCGTTGTCGGTTTTGACGATGTGCCCATTGCCGCCTGGCCTTCATTCGATCTCACCACCATTCGCCAGGACGTTCACACCATGGTCGATACAACAATCAACGGTCTGCTCGATACGATCGAGGGCCGGGTGTCTGAACCCAGCAAGGTACGAATACCGGTAACCCTGGTGGAGCGCGGGTCTACCCGGCCTTTACCAACCCGTTAATTCACAACAAGAGCGAGTTATTCAGCATTATGGTTACGCAAGTAGAAATGGAGTCACGTACGGTACGATACGGTGAGTTGCAACCCTGTCGCAGTGCCTTCATCGATGCCCATACTCCGGGTTCCGATCAGAAAGAAAATTTCACCATCATCGGTGGCGGTGTTTCCGAAAGTGCCGATCAGCATGTGCACATCACTGAAACACCCGGCTTTAACATCGGCGCGGCCGGACAGCCTCCCCATTGTCGCAATAGCCTGCACACCCATCGAACGGCCGAGGTTTTTTTCGTGCTGAAAGGTCGCTGGCGGTTTTTCTGGGGTCGCTGGGGCGATGCCGGTGAAGTGGTGTTGGAAGAGGGGGATGTGTTTAATATCCCGACCGGTATCTTTCGCGGTTTTGAAAACATCGGCACGGATTACGGCATGATTATGGCTATTCTCGGCGGCGATGATGCCGGTGGCGGTGTCGTCTGGGCGCCTCAGGTCATTACCGATGCCAAAGACTATGGTTTAATTCTTGGCGATGATGGCAAGCTGTACGACCAGGAAAAAGGCCAGACCTTACCCGCCGGAGTCAGCCCTATGCCGTTGCTGACCGAAGCAGAACTGAAGCAGATCCCCGAACCGGCTGCATCGGCTGTGGTCCCTAATTTTGTGGCCCGCTACCGGGACATGATGGCCATGGCCGACCGGGCACCGTTAAAAGTGATTGCCGACGACGGACTGTTGAAAGACCGGCCCGGGTTTGAGCTGGAATTCATAAACCGAACATCGAGCAACGAGTCGCCCATCGAGTCGGATCGACACACTGTATTGATGGTGATGCGCGGCCACTGGACGGTGAGCTGGGCAGATGGCCGGATAACCCTGGCACCTGGTGACACCTGCGCCGTGCCACCGGGGCTGAGCCACCGGCTGGTGCCAGCCATGAGCGGTGAAGCCAGTCTGTTTCGGGTGTGCAACACCGATGACCCGGCGGGTCTGACCCGGACAGTCTGAGCGCTATGGAAACGCCCCTGACGCCTCTGCTGTTGTTGCCTGGCATGATGTGTGATGCCAGGCTCTTCACCCCCCAGGTAAACCGTTTCTCGGCCGAACGCGCTGTGCAGGTTGCGTGTCTGACCCGGCACAACCGTGTCGAACAGATGGCGCAGGCGGTTCTGGCCAGCGCGCCGGAACGGTTTGCGCTGGCAGGGTTATCGATGGGAGGCATCGTCGCGATGGAAGTCGTGCGCCAGGCGCCACAGCGGGTGGCAGGTCTGGCCCTGCTGGATACCAACCCCCTGGCGGAAGACGCCCGTGTTCAGGCCAGTCGCGGCCCACAGATGAAAACGGCCGCCGCAGGCGGGTTACTGGATATGCTGGTTGAGCGGGTGTTTCCCAATTACCTGGCGGCCGGGGCAGAGCAGGAAGCCATGCTGGCAACCTGTTTTGCCATGGCGGAAACACTCGGTGCCGGGGTGTTCATTCGTCAGTCGCAAGCACTGATGCACCGGCCGGATCAGACCGATACGCTACGGCGTTTTACGGTGCCGACGCTGATTCTTTGCGGCGATGAAGACCGGCTGTGCCCGGTTTCCCGCCACACCCTGATGAAAGAGCTGATGCCTCACGCCAGGCTGCACATTATTCCCGGGGCGGGGCACCTCACCACTCTGGAAAAACCGACTGACACCAATGACGCCATGGCTCAATGGCTGGAGGCACTATGACGCCCGACTTGTTGAAGCGACTGCAAACCGTCGATACGCCCACCGTCTGCAATGCCATCGAAGTGGCCCAGGGCAAACGCGGGTTCGCCAACTTCACCCGGCAAACCCTGCTGGCCTCTGACCTGAACGCAACGGCGCTGGTGGGTTACGCCCGCACGGCCCAAATTGCCGCCAAGGTGCCGTCCGGAGACGACCCGGCCGTAGTGCGGCAACGCCGTATGGATTACTACCGGTATATGGCCGAAGCGCCATCACCCTCGATCGTCGTGATTGAAGACCTGGACGGTGACGACGCCGTTGGGGCGTACTGGGGTGAGATAAATACCACTGTGCACAAAGGGTTTGGGCTGTCGGGCGTGGTCACCAACGGGGTGATGCGTGACCTGGGCGATCTGCCTACAGGGTTTCCGGTTCTGGCTGGTCGCATCGGCCCAAGCCACGCCTTTGTGCGCGTCGAGTCGTTCGACACGCCGGTAACCGTATTCGGCATGGAGGTTGCCCCCGGCGATCTGATCCACGCCGACCGACACGGTGCGCTGGTCATTCCCGAGTCGGTCATTCCAGTGTTGGCTGACGCCATAGAGCGACTGTTGAAAACCGAACAACTGGTGCTCCAACCCGCCCGCTCGGAACCGTTCGATTTTGCCGCCTTTGAGCAAGCCTGGGCAGCATTTGAAGCCGCAAGGACCTAACCATGAACGAGCTAATATCACCGGCCGATCAGCTAACGGCAAAAGCGTTCAGTCGGCTGCTGGCGGAGCAGGGGCTAAGCATAGCACCCGAGGATCAGGCCGCTGCTCTGACGGCGGCTCAGCATCTGCGCGCACAGGCGGAGCAGGTGTGTGCCGCATGGCGGGCTATGGAGGCAGACGATGACCCATCCGTGTGACCTCAGCATTGCAGAAGTCGGCCTGGCACTGCGTCGTGGGGCCTTGAGCGCTGTCGAGCTGGCACAGGCCCATCTGGACCGCATTGAACACCGCAACGAGCGATTGCACGCCTTTATCGACCTGGACCCTGACGACGTGCTGCAGCAGGCGCGTGCCGCGGATGTCCGCTTGGCTGCAGGTGATTGCGATGACCTGCCGTTGCTCGGTATTCCCGTTGCGTTGAAAGACATTCTTGATGTCGCTGGCAGAACGACGACCTGTGGTTCCCACGCTCAGGCAGGTCACAACGCTACGGTCGATGCGACGGTGGTGCAGCGTATTTATGAATCGGGTGTCGTGTTCCTCGGCAAGGTCGCCACCTATGAATTCGCACTGACCGGCCCGGCTTTCGATCAGCCCAATCCACCACCACGCAATCCCTGGAACACTGGCCACATTACCGGAGGATCCTCATCCGGCTCGGCGGCGGCGGTCGCCGGGGGGTTGGTGCGGTGTGCGCTGGGCACCGACACCGGTGGCTCGGTACGCAGCCCCGCGGCCTATTGCGGCATCGTCGGACTCAAACCGACCTATGAACGCCTGTCCCGGCAGGGCGTTTTTCCATTATCGGACAGCCTCGATCACGTCGGACCTCTGGCGGCCTGTGTTGCGGATGCGGCTTACTGTTTCGATGCGTTTTCGGAACCTGCGGACGCACCGCCTGCGGCCCAATGGCTGGGGCAGGGTCTGGCCGGTTTGCGTTTGGGGTACGGGCGCGACTGGTTTGCCGCTGACGCAGCGGTCGATCCGCAGGCGATTGTCGCCATCGACGCGGCAGTCTCCCAGCTCAGCTTGCTGGAGGCCCGGGTTGAAACGGTCGAGCTGCCTGACTACGATCTGTTCGAGGCAGTGGGAACCATCATTTTGCAGGCAGAGGCGCTGGCGGTTCATCAAACAGGCCTGAGCACCAGGCCTGAGCACTACGGCCGGGCGGCATTGAGAAATCTGATCACCGGCGCGGCCCTGACGCCTGAGCACCTGAGCGCGGCGCGAGCCATGCAACAACGGCTCAGTGCTGACATGGACGCGATTCTAAACCGGGTGGATGCCCTGATAACGCTCACCACCCTGACCCCGGCACCGGCTTTTGCGGCCTTCACCGAAGGCAAACCGGTCTGGACCCCCATGCGTACCTTCCCTTTCAACCTGACCGGCCACCCGGCACTGACCATTCCGATCGGCTTCTCCAGCGGTTTGCCACTGGGCATGCAGATTATCGGCAAGCGCAATGACGAAGCCAGAATCTGTCAGATTGGTCATGCGTTCGAGCAGAGCACCGATCACTCCGTACAGAAGCCCGTTTTTTAATTCAGGTTTTGGAGTTTGGTTGGGTTTTATTGCCCGGAATTCGTGCCAGGCGCCGGGTGTGCCTGTCCGGGGTCGGCGTAAATCCGTCCATGGAGCCTAGATCGCAACATCCATGTTGCGGACTACCCCGGACAGACACATCCGGCACCTGGCACTCGGCTACTTGCGAATTCCGGAACCTGAGTTATAAAAAAGGCTGGCATCTTGTTTGATACCGGCCCTTCAGATCGGACAAACTTTTGTGGTTTGCCTCTAGCAGAGTACTCCCTTCCCGCTGTTATGAATTCATCCGATCCAGTCGAATCTGAGCCGCGCGGCGGTGACCTTCCAGCCCTTCGCTGTTGCTCTGGCGGGTGGCCGGTGGTGCGACCTGTTTTACGCCTTCTTCGGTCAGCCACTGGTGGGTCGCTGTTTTGATGTAGGTACCGACCCAGAGCCCGCCGGTGTATTTGCCGGCGCCCATGGTGGGCAGGGTGTGGTTGGTGCCGGAGCACTTGTCTGAATACACTACGCTGGCCAGTTCGCCGATAAACAACGAGCCATAATTGTTCAGTTGTTTGGCGGTCGCGTGAGGGTCGGCGGTGTGCACTTGCAAGTGTTCGGCCGCGACGTCTTCGGAATAGGCGAGCATGTCGGCTTCTGAATCACAGAGCACCACCTCACCGTAATCCCGCCAGGCCTGGGCGGCGGTTTCTGCCGTCGACAGGGTTTGCAGCTGGCGGTCAACTTCGCTGACCACGGCCTCGGCCAGGGTTTTGTCAGTGGTGATCAGGCCCACGCGGGTACGGACATCGTGCTCGGCCTGGCCCAGCAAGTCGGTGGCGATCAGCCCGGCATTGCCGGTGTGATCGGCCAGTACGAATATTTCGGATGGGCCAGCCAACTGATCAATACCGAGAGGGCCAAATACCTGGCGTTTGGCTTCATTCACAAAGGCATTGCCGGGTCCGACGATCTTGTTCACGGCGGGAACACTTTCGGTGCCGAGCGCCATGGCGGCAATGGCCTGGGCGCCGCCAATGCGGAAAATTCGGTCAGCACCGGACAGGTGGCAACCGGCGATCATGGCTTCGTGGGCATTCGGAGGCAGGCAGGCAATGATTTCACCGACGCCGGCAATCTTGGCCGGCACGATGGTCATGATCGGCGCCGACAATAATGGATACCGGCCGCCGGGCACGTAACAGCCAACCCGGTCGAGCGGAATGTTGCGATGCCCCATGTGGACACCGGGAAGAATCTCGACGTTGATTTCCGACAGCGAGCCCAGTTGGGCTTTGGCAAAGGCCGATACATTGTCGATGGCAAATTGAGTGTCGGCCCGGGTTTGCGGGTCGAGCCGTGCGACGGCTTGTTCCCGATCTTCCATGGAGACTTCAAAGGTGTCGAGCCGAATCTTGTCGAACTTCTCGGAAAAGTCCCGCACCGCTTCGTCGCCGCGCTCGCGCACCGATTGAATAATGTCGGCAACCAGCGATTCGACCGAGGTACTGTCGGACTGGGCGTTTCGCTCAGGTGATTTGATGAAGTGTAGTGCCGCTTCATTCAGCTTCTTGATCCGGGACATGCGTCTTCTCCTGCGCCAGTGGTGGTTGGTCGAACCCAAGAGTCCGACAGACTTCTAGTGTGTACAGTAGGATATTACTCTTTTTGCATACGAATGCAAAAAAATCCGATGCACCCGGAAAAGGTTACTGCAAGGCGCCGAGTGGCGAGAATGCGTACAGAATTGGGAGGTGGATTAGAGGCGGTGCCGTAAGCGGCGGTTTGAGGCGTTGTTCATGGAAGGGCCGGTGATCCGACCCCCTGTTAGCAGCGACTACTGATCAAAATCGCTGGCGTCGTGCCTTTCGCGCAGTTGGTCCTTCGGCTCGCCCCAGGTTCGGTTAACTTTCATACCCCGTTTGACCGCAGGCCGGTCGGCAATGGCGTTGGCCCAGCGCAGTACGTGGGTGTAGCTTTGAGCGTCAATAAATTCAGCGGCTTCATAAACCTTGTTTTGAACCAGCCAGCCATACCAGGGGAAGGTGGCGATATCGGCAATGCTGTACTCGTCGCCACTGAGGTAAGTGTTGTTCGCCAGGTGACGGTCAAGTACATCGAGCTGGCGTTTGACTTCCATGGTGTAGCGGTTGATCGGGTATTCGTAGTTTTCCGGAGCGTAGGCGTAGAAGTGGCCAAAACCTCCGCCCAGAATGGGTGCGCTGCCCATTTGCCAGAACAGCCAGCTGAAGCATTCGGCCCGGCCAGCCGGTGTGTCGGGTATGAAGGCATTAAATTTTTCAGCCAGGTACATCAGGATGGAACCGGATTCAAACACGCGCTGGGGCGGGGTGACGCTGTGATCCATCAGGGCTGGTATCTTGGAGTTGGGGTTTGCTTCCACAAAGCCGGAACCGAACTGGTCGCCTTCCATGATATCGATCAGCCAGGCGTCGTATTCTGCACCGGCAATGCCCAACGCCAGAAGCTCCTCAAGCAGTATGGTGACTTTTACGCCATTGGGAGTTGCCAGTGAATGCAGTTGTAAGGGGTGCTTGCCAACCGGCAGCGGCTTATCGTGTGTTGGCCCGGCGATGGGTCGGTTGATGCTGGCAAAGCGGCCGCCGTTTCCGGGTTCCCAGGTCCAGACTTTGGGGGGTGTGTAGCTTGGATCGCTCATGAAATATTCCTTGGGTCGGGTGAAAAGTGACAGAACTTCACGCATGTGTCACTAGGTGAGGGCGTCTGCTCAAAACCAAAGGCTGGTGTTGGCTGCGTTTGCCGTAAAAAACCATTGAGAACAGGGATCAGGACTGGAAGAATGATCCGTCAGACTCCAAGCCTACCGAATAAAGGAAACCTCTGTGGAACGTCAACTGATCACCGATCAATTCAACAATCGGATGGCCCTGGACATGGGCCTGGCCATCATCGAGCTGGCCCGCAAGCGTGATGTCAGCATCGGTGTCTCGATTCGCCGTCTCAACCAGACCGTTTTCGAGTTCATCGACAATGATCTGTCGGCCGACAAGGCCAACTGGATTCGTCGGAAGGTGAACACAGCGGTGCATTTTGCTGAAAGCACACTGGTGGTTCGGCTTGATCTTGAACAAAAGGGTAAAACGCTGGCGGCCGATTTTGGGCTCAGTGAACAGGATTACATCGCCAAAGGCGGCTGCATTCCCATTATGGTCACCGGTGCTGGCCTGATCGGCACCATCACGGTCACCGGGCTAAAAGACGTAGATGACCACCAGATCATTGTGGATGCCCTGCCTGAATTCACCTTTGTTTGATCTTTTTGCCAACTCATTTGCACCTTTGTTCGTTGCGCTTAAGAACACAGCTTGTCGGGGCTGTGATGCCGGGAGTTCGCACCGGCCGCCAGGTAGACCCATCGGGGGTCGGCGTAAACCCGTCCATGGGGCCTGGACCACAGCATCCCTGCTGCGGACCACCCCCGATGGGTCTACCTGGCAACCAGTGCTTGCGACGCCCAAAACTTGATTTGAAACGGGAGAGTCGGTTAATGGCCATTGATTACCGAGTAAATGCGCCGGTCAGTGCGGACCAGTTCATTGATCTGCTGCACCGGTCAACCCTGGCGGAACGACGGCCCGTGGATAACCGCGCCTGTATAGAAGGCATGCTGACCAACGCCAGCCTGACCATCAGCGCCTGGGACGGTGACGTGCTGGTGGGCATTGCCCGCAGTGTCACCGATTTTCACTACGCCTGTTATCTCTCTGACCTGGCGGTCGATGCCGGTCTACAGAAGTCGGGCATTGGCAAACAATTGCAAGCCGTTACTCAGCGGCAGCTTGGGCCGTTGTGCAAACTGATTCTGCTCGCGGCACCGTCGGCCAACGCCTATTACGAACCACTGGGGTACCAGCATAACGATCGTTGCTGGGTGCTCGATCCGGATGTTCCCATCCGCGGTACCCACTGACGTTTGTACCATCGCTGCTAAAAACAGGACTTTCGGTACTGTTTGAGACTGGCTCATCGGCCTAAGCTGATGTCTGTATTCGCCTATAAGGACGTGAGCAATGCCCCGCCGATTAACGATATTGCCTTTGCTGGTGTGTGCCAGCTTGCCAGCGATGGCTGAGCAAACGGGCTTTCAACGGTATTACCAGCAAAACGAGTTTTCACTGACGTCACCGGGCGCCATGAAATTTGGCTTGTACGGATACGACAACCCCGCCGGGCTGCACTACCTGTCCGAAGGCGATGTCACCGTTAACTGGACCAGTGACGACTTTTTGTATGATGACCAGCGTTGGAACGCCACGCTCGCCGCGCCGGGTGTGAGCTTCAGCTTCGGCCGGGATAACCGGGGTACCGACTCCATAAGAGCGTATAAGCTGGCCTTTGGTGGCGGCACCGACGCCAGCGCCGGTGGACTTTCCATCGGCTGGTACGGTGGCGATACCGAAGGCCAGGATCTGCGCACGCATTTTACGCTGGGTTCGATCAACCGTCCCAATCGCTATACCTCCATTGGCCTGACCGGCACCCTGGCTACCGATACGCAATATTATCAGGGCACCGTAGACGTGGCCGTGCGACCCTTTGGCAACGAATTACTGACGGTATTTGCCGACTACGCCCTGGGGAACGATGAAGACTTTAAAGACGGCCACTGGTCGGCTGGCGCAGCAACCGAAGTGATGCCGGGCATTCGACTGACCGGCCGTTATTTTGATACCGGAACCGTGACGGCTGGCCTGCAAGTGAGCCTCGGCCATACCGGTTTCAGTGCGCAGTCGCACCAGGTGGACGAAGGCGATAACTACCAATCGTACTCCCTGCGCGCCGGTGGCTGGGACCGCAATGTGTTCGATGCCTGGTCGACGTCTGGCGACGATGTTCTGGAATTGAACCTGAACGACGAGATGGCCTACCAGACCTTCGGCTTGTTCGATCGCCGTCGCTCCCTGCTCGATACCCTGCGCTACATCGACGCCGCCCGCCTGGATGACAACATCGGTGGCATTGTCGTCAACACCACGCGCATGCAAGTGCCGGCCGCCATGGCCTGGGAAATCAAAACCGCACTGGATACGTTCCGCGACTCCGGCAAAACCGTGTTGCTGTACATTGAAAACGGTGGCATGACGGAGCTATTGCTCTCATCAGCCGCCGATGAAGTCATTCTGGACCCGATGGGCACACTGACCGTGCCAGGCTTTGTCTCCGGCAGTACCTACCTCGGTGATTTGCTGGCCCACTGGGGCATCGGCGTCGATGAATTCCGTAATCTGGAATACAAAACCGCCTTCGAGAGCCTCTCGCGCAGTGACATGTCGGCCGCCGACCGGGTACAACGCCAGGCGATGATCGACAGCTTTTATCAGCTCTGGCAAACCAGTATGGCCGACGGTCGTAATCTCTCGCCCAACACCT
The DNA here is from genome assembly GCF_040881935.1 of Saccharospirillum sp. Lineage (NCBI taxonomy): Bacteria > Pseudomonadati > Pseudomonadota > Gammaproteobacteria > Oceanospirillales > Saccharospirillaceae > Saccharospirillum > Saccharospirillum sp. The sequence continues at coordinate 20,186 of NZ_JBBECH010000048.1, forward strand.
TTGATCAACTGATCGACCGCGGCTTGTCGCTGACAGCGGATGATTTGCTGAACATGGGTGTGGCTGACCGACTGGCTCGTTATTCCGAACTGGATGACGTACTGGAAGACATAACCGGTACCGAACCTCGCCGGGTCGAGCCCGACGGCTTGCAAGTGCTGAGCGAGCCACGCGACAACCAATGGGGCCCGGCCCACCGCATTGCGGTGATGTACGCCACCGGCATGACCGCGACCGACAGCGGTATGCGCACCCGTGAACTGGCAGAATCGCTGCGGGAATTGCGTGAAGACGATGAGATAAAAGCCGTCGTGCTGCGTGTCGATTCACCGGGCGGGTTGATACTGGCGGCCGATCTGTTGGCCCAGGAAGTTAAGCTGACTCAGGCCGAAAAACCGGTCGTGGTATCGATGGGTTCACTGGCCACCTCAGGCGGTTACTGGGTATCGATGCATGCAGGCACGCTGGTGGCTTCACCCAACACCATCACCGGCAGCATCGGCGTAACCGGCGTGCGCCTGTGGGATGATGGCCTGGGCGACCGGTTGCACCTGAACAGCAATTCCGTGAGCCGGGGCGCCTCGGCCGATGCAACCGCTGGCATCGGTTTACCGATTGCCGGGTTAACCTTTCCAAGCCGGGACCTGACACCAACAGAGCGCGCCGGCATCATGCATCGTCTCGACAGTTACTACGACGCCTTCGTGACCCAGGCTGCTGAAGCCAGAGGCATCAGCGTTGCGGAGATGCGAGCACTGGCAGCGGGCCGGGTTTATAGCGGCCGCGACGCCCTCGAAGCAGGCCTGGTTGATGAGCTGGGCAGTTTGACCCACTCCATTGATCTGGCCCGCAAGCAGGCGGGCATTGCGGATCGCGATAAAGTCTTCCTGGTCGAGAGTCCACGCCCCAGCGTGTCATCCTTGCAAGACTTGCGGTATCTGGTCGATGTTGAAGGCGCGGAAGCACTGGTGTTCAATCGGGATCTGTATCGCCAGCAGTACTTGCAGGATCTGGTAGAACACCGCGGCCAGCCTATGGTGTTGTTGCCGTATCATTATTTTTCCGGTGCATTGCCGGAATAATGGGTGAACGGAGTTAGGTTGTCGTTGAGGGGGCACCAACTGATTCCGATACTTCTGGGCATTTAACGCGGAGCTTTTCGGCAGTATTGGAACCGTGCAACTGTGGAAAAATTGTCAGGCAACAGCGGCTGGTGATGAATTATTCGTAGTGGCTCCAGAGCCTGAGAACTTTCACCACCCGTTCGTTGTCGAACACTTGGTAGACCAGACGATGCTGAATATTGATGCGGCGTGAATAGGCACCCGCAAGGTCACCAATGAGCTTCTCAAACGGAGGTGGCTTGCGGTATGGATCTTCTGCTATCAATGCTAACAGTTCCTGAGCTTTTGGTTTGAGGCCACTAGAGGCCAACTTCTTTGCGTCTTTCTGAGCTTGTTTGGTGTAAACCAACTTCCATGTCACCAGTTCAGCTCCTCATCACATTCATCTAGGGGGGTATCCATCCCCTCACGAATAGATTCTCGCATACCTGGTACGGAAAGCAGGTAAAGGGTTTCCTGAATGGCTGACCAATCTTCCTCGGATACCAAAACGGCCTTGTTCCTCTTACCCATGATGACGATTGGCTGGTGGGACTCGGCCGTTTCGTCAATCAACCGATAAAGGTTGCTGCGCGCCTCAGTGGCTGTGATTCCGGTCATGACGCACCTCTTGTGTGTTCAACTTTCCGCCAAGTGTACGCTTTTAGGTACGTACGTCAAGACGATCGTTTCGAATGATGCTGGCAGCATGCGTGCCCATGGAATGAAGCCGAAGGCGCCACCTATTGGGTATTGCCGTGCCTGCACTGGTTTGTACGGTGTGATCTGCAAGTTTGACGATCACTACGTCTATATTCTTGCCATTGGGGCCCATTACCATCAAAGGCCGTAATCTGTTGAACAAGCCACTAATGTTGATTGGCAGTGGAAAATGAGTCAGCCTGCTTCCTTCATCAAAGATTCCGTAATGACTTCAGGGTGCCTAATCGCAATTTGGATAAGAGCTTGGGCAGCGCCCCAGGGTTTCCGACGGCCTTGCTCCCACTCCTGAAGAGTGCGAGGAGATATATGCAGAGCTTTTGCACTGCGAACACTTTTTGCATAGATCACCAACAACCAAAGTTCGCCGTTTTCCAGGCGAAACATTGATTTCTGACCCATTCGATTCGAAGCTTGCTGGTAAGCTATATACCTGTTCAATATTGGCTGAATTTGAGTAGGTCGTAACACATCTTCTCAGATTTGAGTTTTTTTTGAGCAATTGCCGGGCCTGGTGGTGTCCTAGCATGTTGGTCATTCCGAGCTTAAATCAATAGGGTTAAGGATCAATGATCTGGATAAAATATCAATTATTCTGGACCTGTTGATTCAGTCAGTAAAGATTGAATCTCTCACAATCGAGCACAAGGGGAGGATTTCATTTATCCGTTTAGTCATAGACTTTACCCAGAGCCTTACCTCGGGATCGTTGCTTCCTTTCACTGCTTCTAGCTGAGTTGTAAGAAATGCTACAGCCGAATCATATGGATTACCCTTCTGCTTCCTGAGCTCCTTGGTTATGCTGTTAAAGATTGGTGCCTGCCAGCCTGGTACCTTTGGTTCATACCCAAAATCATCTCTCAACACCGCTAATACCTTGGCCCGATACCATATTATTCCTAGCATAAAACCCCTTTATGCGGCCTAATAAATAGACCCTCTACAAGCGAGAGTATATTTTTGCGTTTTTTAACACTGGGATCATAGGTCATTGATCGGTGTTTAATATCAGTGACTCTGACCC
>NZ_JBBECH010000049.1:0-3468 GCF_040881935.1 Saccharospirillum sp.
GAGAGTATTATTCGTCAGTGTTGACCCCGACCGCGATGACCCGCAGCAACTTGAGACTTACACCAATATCTTTGGCCCTCAATTCATTGGCCTAACCGGTACTCAAAAACAATTGAAAGACTTGACTAAAACTTTTCGTGCTACCTACGGCTATGGCAAGCCAGATGAGAGTGGATACTACGATGTTTCACACAGCATGGCGTTGTATGGCTTTGATGCAGAAGGGCAGGCACGGGTATTGCTTAAGAATGATGAGGCAATAGAAAATATTGCCGCCGATATGCAACAACTACTGGCATTATGACCGCAATTAGACTCAGGCAGGTTTCAACGCAGTGTATGGTCAGGTGATTTCAGCGCCAATGGTCGCAGAGACGGGCGATCACAACTCGTATACTAAACTGCCAAAGCTAATGGTCTGGAACAATACCGCTACTTGAAGTGGGTGTTCGAACTCGAAGCAGAACGCAAAAACTGCCACAGCGTACTGGCAAGGTGTTGGCCTTTATTAACCAGCCGGTTGAGGTGGCAGCCTTCCGCGCGGAGTTCGTCCGTTTTCTCAGCGTCGGGAAGCAACGGCCGAATCTAATTGTGAGAATCGGTCGTGGGCCTGAAACACCACGATCCTTGCGCCGCCCGGTGGAGAAGGTTCTTCTCTGAGCAGCTGATAGGTTCGACACCGAACAGACAGCGTTCGCCAGAGGAGTGAAGATTTTAAAGAGGTCTTTAGGAGGCTTTTTAACACTTGTAGAAAAGACGGCAGTGTTTTGGGCTCTGGGCTTTTAGCCTGAGCAGCGATTACGCGACCCTAAGTCTGCACTTTTCACAATTTGGAGAACGTTAACATGGACCAGGATAAACAGATGATGGGAGGAAGCTGGGGTCGGTTTGCGGCGATGATTGCGACATCGGCTTTTATTATGTTTTTCTTGATGTACCAGCTTGTCTACTCGTTCGATCATGCAACGTTCAGTATTAGCCGATTGGTCGCCTCCTTGGTTATGGCCTGTGTCATGACTATCGTCATGCTGTCATTCATGTGGTCGATGTACAAAGGCAAGAGTACCAAAATCGTGGTATTTGTTTTAGCGGCACTCTTGGGCGTGATTTTACTATTCGTGAACAGGAGCCAGTCGTTGGTCGGGGATGAGAACTTTATGAAGTCTATGATTCCGCACCACTCAATTGCCATTAACAACTCGCGCCGAGCGAGCATCAGTGATCCTCGAGTCCGGAAACTGGCTGATGAGATAATTGCGGCCCAGGTTCGCGAAATTGCCGAGATGAAGTTGCTCCTTGAGGACATTGATCAGAACGGAGAAAGAGGGGGGAAGGCATTACCGCCGCGTTCAACTGAGATAACCCCTGAAATGAGACGTAAAATTGAAAAGGTGGTGCAGTAAACTGGACGAATGCTACTTATTACTTAAAACCGCGTAATGAAAAGCGAGGTAAACCATTGGAATCAGTATCAGAACTCCCATCAAGCTCGAATACCCAATCTGTTCTGCGACAGCATATGATTATCGTGACCACTGCTACTCCTATCACGAAAATGTACTGGTTAACAACGGCTCTGGATGGTCGTCTAAAGAGTCGGGGGTTTAAACCACTGGGAAATTATTGTATGGGTTGCTAACTATGATGACGGCGGAACAGCAACCGAATCGGGAACGCTCGGTCTGGATTTAGAGGAGTACGATATTGAACTAAACCTTCCCGCTGCGCCCGGCTCAGCTTCCATTCTGCCGGGCACAACCAGTGAAGTCTGGCGCTATAAGACAGAAGTATTGAAGGGCCCGGAAACTACCGTCTCCGAAAACACGGGCAGCTATCTGGGACCAACCATGAGACTGCGCAGCGAGGAAGTTATCGAGGGGATCGAGAACGCCCCTGCGGCATTTTTCGGATTGCTAAACGGTGAAGCGTTCGGCAAACGTGTGGTTAAACTCTGCGCCTGAAACTTGCATATTTATCGAAAGGTAAACAACTATGAAAATTTTAATAGTACTGACATCGCATGACAAACTTGGCGATACCGACAATAAAACCGGGTTCTGGCTCGAAGAATTCGCCGCCCCCTATTACGTCTTCAAGGACGCGGGCGCGCAGGTGACGCTTGCCTCGCCCAAGGGCGGACAGCCCCCGCTGGACCCCAGCAGCGACACCGAGGACGCACAAACCGAGGCGACGGAACGCTTCAAGGCCGACAAGGCGGCCCAAAGCGATCTTGCGCACACCGCCGTGTTGTCCACCGTGTCGACGGATGGCTTTGATGCCATCTTCTATCCCGGTGGCCACGGCCCGCTTTGGGATCTGGCCGAGGATGCCGACAGCATCAAACTGATCGAAGCCTTCGCCGCCAGCGACCGGCCCATTGGCGCTGTCTGCCACGCCCCGGCGGCGTTCAAGCATACCAAGGGCGCAGACGGCAAACCGGTGGTCTCGGGCAAGACCGTAACCGGGTTCACCAACAGCGAAGAAGAGAGTGCCGGCCTTAGCAAAGTGGTCCCCTTTCTGGTCGAGGATATACTGAAAGCCAACGGTGGAAATTATGAAAAGGGTGCCGATTGGGCGTCTTTCGTGGTGATCGACGGTAAGCTGGTCACAGGCCAGAACCCGGCCTCCTCGGCAGAGGCTGCACGTAAATTGCTGCACCTGCTATGAAAGGCAGGTTCGCGTCGGTCATCCGGTGCTTGCCCAAATCGTCTCTCGGTATGGTAAGGACCGTTAGGGCCGGTCCTGGAAGAGGGTAGGACACTGATGTTTTTGACTGTCATCGTCATCGTGGTTGTATCGGCCGCATTGATTGCTGGCGCGGCGTGGGGTATCTACGGCAACCTGTCCGCCAAGGTTGAGGGATTCATCGTCGCCCTCGCCGGTGGCGCTCTCATCGTTTCGGCGGTACTTGATCTCATCGGCCCCGCCACCGATGTCGCGCCTTTGTGGGCGGTAGTGGTTTGCGTTATGGCGGGTGCCACGGCGTTCAGTGTTCTCGACCAGTTCGTCAATCGCAAGCTCGGCTCTGACAGCGGCGGCGGGCTCCTGGTGGCCATCACCCTTGACGGGATCCCCGAGAATCTTGCCCTCGGTGTGGCGCTCATCGGCGTCGGTCCTCTGCAAGTGGCGTCCTTATCAGGGTCGATCTTCTTGTCTAACCTGCCCGAGGCGGCAGGCGGGGCGAAGGCGATGTCGAGGAATCACTCCAAGGCCAAGGTGCTAGGCTTGTGGGCCGTCACCGCAGCCTTGCTCTCGGTCGCTGCCCTTGTGGGCAACCTGCTGCTCTCCGGCGTGCCCGAGGCGCCGCTTGGGCTGATTCGCTGCGTTGCAGGGGGGGCGGTAGTCGCTTCCTTGGGCACTGAGGTGTTCCCCAAGGCGTTCAAGGAAGACGGGTACGCCACCGGCGTCGCGACTGCGATTGGAGTAGTATTTGCAATTGCGTTGGGTCAGTTGGACTGAGGCCGAAGT